>CAZKDT010000001.1:0-36460 GCA_964551515.1 uncultured Desulfobacteraceae bacterium
GAAAAAACAGAAAGTTATTGTTTTTTATTGCATTTCTTCGTGGCCTTCGTGATCTTCGTGGTAAGACAGTCATAATGCGATGTTTGCACGCAGTCCTGAAACACAGATCATCTCCGGACTTTTTGAGAAGTTACGATACTTTCTTGAATACTTAACCGCCAATTATTTCGTTCAGGCCTTCTATGATAAGAGAAATCTCTTCTTCAGATGCCTTTGTAATTTTCTTGTGGATACGTTTTACTGAAAGCGTGCGAATTTGACTGATCTTAACCTTGGGTTATTATGTAGACATACATCGAGTATTTCGAGGATTAACCCGCCAGAATACGGTGGCGGGTTAAAATTTGAGACTGTTGATAAATCCCGCTCATCGGGGACGTACAAATTGGGCGAAAGGGGATGTTTTGCAAAGGTCTCAGGTGTTGATTAACTGTTTACCAGTTTTTTGATTTGATCCAGCAGCGGCGGCTTTAATGTTCGCCATCTTGGCTGTATAGCCTTGTCTTCATGCCATGTGAATTCAACAGCATCAAATTTTTCCGGAAGCACATGTTTGCCGTCAACACCATATTTATTCTCCGGATAATATTCTATCCAGAGCATGCGGTGTGGATTCAGGTTAAACTCTTTTACAACAAGCGTGACAATATGGCTGATAGCGGCCCTTACCGACATTTTGCTGCCCGGGACATCTGAAACCACAACGATAATCGGCCTCAAGTGCATCAGACTTTTTTTATCATCTTTTGTAAGATCATAGATCCGGAGCCGGCACTTTCCGCTTCCCAGCATGAGTTTGCCGCCCCATCCGCTCCATGAAAATATATCATTGTATATCAGCATGGTTCTTTTAGAAAAAGCGCTTACCGGGTATGCCCGGGTATGTCATAGGTGGTGCAGCTGCCGCTTGAGCAGGTCCTGCTTTGAGTTTTCACCTTGGTGCCTGCGGAACCATAGCCCATGGTATAGCTGGTGGTGCTTAGAACCCGTTCCAGGTCTTCACCGCCGCACTTTGGACACGTTAGTTCAATTTCATCATCTTGATTCATAACAAGCATCTCAATGAATTCCTCGCATTTTAAACATTTGAATTCAAATATCGGCATGATTGTACTCCTTTTTATTGAATATCTTTTATCATCTTTTCAAAATTGTCAAGATTGACGTTTTCGCAAAAAGTCATATTTTGATAGCAAAGCAAAAAGCTCCAAATTCAAGGTTCGCAAATTCCGAGGAATAAGAAGTGCTTATATTACGTCGCAGTGACGAGGAATGCAGCGCAACGCAGAAGTTGGACTTTTTACGGAGCCATCAAGATTTACCATCTATGGGCAACGTTACCTCAAATATCGCACCGGGTCCATCACTGTCTCTGAGTTTTAACGTACCGCCGTGTTTCCGGACAATTTCGTGACAAATATATAATCCAAGGCCGGTTCCCTTGCCCATTTCTTTGGTTGTGAAAAAAGGCTTGAAAATATCCTGCCGGACAGATTCGGGAACGCCGGGCCCGGTATCTTTACAGGAAAAAACCACCTGGCGTTTATCAGAGTCAAACCATGTATCAAGGGTTATGACTCCATTGTTATGGATAACAGACTGAATGGCATTTTGAATAATATTTAGTGTCACTTGTCCTAAATTGGCAAAATTCCCATGAATATCCGGAAGGTCCGGGTCATAATTTTCCACGATTTCCAGACCGTGATGTTTGTACTGGTTGTGCATAATCCGTAACGCATCTTTTACCACCGAATTCATGCTCACCGCTTCCGAATAGGTCTGGGTCTGTCGGGAAAGCCCTAAAAGACTTGCCACAATCGACTTGGCCCGACCAAGCTCCCTATCGGCAAACTTGAGGTCGTCTATCAAGTCCGGTTCAAAAGGATGCTGTTCATCCCATTTTTCAATATCTTCAAAGGTAGCCTGTACCAGGCTGGTCACCGTTGTCAAGGGATTGTTCAATTCATGGGCAACACCGGCAACCAATTGTCCGATTGCGGCAAGGCTTTCCGATCGGATTAACATTTCCTGGGTTCGCTCCTTTTCAGACAGAGCGTGTTTAAGATCAATGGTCCTTTCTTCAACCTTTTTTTCAAGAGTTTCCTTAAGATCATTAAGCGACTTATAAGAACGCGCATTTTCAACAGCAAGTGAACTCTGTCCGGCAAGTGTCTCGAGAAGATCCATATCTTCACGGGTGAAAAGATCCCCGGAGAGTTTCTCCCCCAGAACAATAAATCCGTTCAAGTTTCCCTCAAAGATCATGGGCAAAACAATTTCTGCGCCCAGTCTCTTCATATCTTTGAGCACATCCGGCATCTCGATCTCTGAAATCTTTTTCTTTAGATTTTTTCGTACAACGGGGCTGTGCTGATTTTTCATAAATTTGATCACACTCGTGTGGTTGTTTATCAAAATGGAGCGCCCCTGGTCAATGGGTTCCCCTCGGGTGGAGAAATCTATAAAACTCGATCCGGATGTATCCCTCAAAAAAAGCGCACAATGACGAACCTTCATAGTATCAACAACCGTATCCATCAAAAGTTTGCCGATTTCTTCATAATCGAGCACGGATACGATCAACTGGCTGACCCGTTTGATGGTTTTCTGATAATCATACTTGCCTTTATAAAAGATGCCGTCGATAACGACCTGTATTTTTGATTTTAACGGCCCGAAAACAAAAGCAATCAAAAGAAAAAAACATATCGGAAAGTAAATGGAATCTGAAAAATTAAAATTCTTAAAGACCTTATCCGCTATAATGATAATCAAAGCATATAAGCAGGTCAGAAATGCGGTCAACAACGAATAGACAAGACTCTTTTTGATAAATATTCCCATGTCAAGAAGATCGTGCTTAAAAAGTCCCACCGCAAAAACAATAAGGGGAACAAAACTCAAATTTCCGAGGGGATATACCGAATATCCGAAAATCGTTAAGACATTAAACCCATTCAATAGACCCATAGTGCCGAATCCGGCAAACAAGTATTTAAGCCGGTTTTTATGGGAACTGTTGGTTTCTTTGCGGATAGCATTCACCAGTAGTATCAGGACATACAGGGTAGCTAAAAACACGGCCAGTCCTGACAAGATATAAAGGCCTCCGGCGGTTGGGAAATAACCGAAATAATGTTTCTGCATGGATTCAAGAAAATAAGAAGTCGGCGTAAGGCACATCAAAAAAAATGCATAGGCATATGCACTCCGGATAAACCATTTTCGGCCTGGAATATTGAGATAAATGTGAAAAAAATGAATGTATGCGGGGAATGCATACACAACAAAAAAATGGGCGGTACGACTGACCCAAAGAGCGGTTTCGGCAGAAGTTGCATTGAATGCAAAAAGTATGTCGATATAAAGAAAGGATCCCAGGATGCAGATCGTAAAAAAAAGCACGTTGGTCTTGGTTCTGGGGCCATAGAAAATAGCCAGACCGGAAAGCCCGAGAAAGCAGCACAATGTCAATAATGGCGGAATGCTATAAAACGTCATATTATTTCAAGTAAACCTTAAACCCCCTTTTATTTTCAATAGATTGCAGAATTTCCGAAATGTTAGACTATTTTGTTCAGCATCTCATGTGCGTGATCAATAGTAGCTCGGGTGATCTTTTCCCCTCCAAGCATCCTGGCGATTTCTTTGACGCGTTCCGCTTGGGTTAAACGGGTAATGGTTGTTCTGGTTCTCCCGTGGGCAACCTGCTTTGAGATATTGAAATGGTGGTGGCCGAACTTTGCGATTTGAGGCAGATGAGTAATACAGATGATCTGATGGTGACGGGCAAGGGATGACAGCTTTTTCCCCACCATCTCCGCCACACTTCCTCCGATTCCCGCGTCGACCTCATCAAAAACAATGGTTTCCACTGCTTCGATCTTGGCGAGCATGGCCTTTAACGCAAGGACAATCCGTGAAAGTTCCCCGCCCGAGACAATACTGGTGAGGGGTTTGAGCGGCTCTCCCACATTCGGAGCAATCAGGAAGGTAATGCGATCGATTCCGGCTTCAGTGATGATGTTCTCTTCTGTTGTAAGATAGGGTTCTGTATGTTCATCCACAGGTAGTGTTCGAAAGGAAACCTCTAACTTTGTTTGGGACATCTTAAGGGTGCCCAGTTCTTTTTCCACTTTTTTGGCAAGTATCTTGGCTGTGCTTTTCCTTTTCTTTGAAAGGGTTATGGCCAATTTCACCAGCTTGCCGTGCAAATCGGAAAGCTTTTTTTCAGTATCCGCGATATCCTCGGATAGATTTTCGATTCCTGAAAGCTCACGGTCTATGGATTCGAGCTTCAAAAATACATCTTCAAGAGAGGGCCCATATTTGCGCTTGAGCTTGGCCAGGGTGTCAAGGCGCGCTTCAATCGGTTCAAGACGGTTTTCGTCCATTTGTATATTGTTGAGGTAAGTTCTAAGGGCTTCGGCAATATCTTCGATACAAATGGTCGTTTCGGCAATACGCTCTGTTTTCGGGACCAGAGCGGGATCTATGCGGGAAGCTTTTTCAAGTTCTTTTTTCACCGCCACAAGGCGTTCAACAACCGCACCCTGTGCACTGTAAAGCGCTTCAACACTCTCGTGAACGGCCTGAAAAAGTTCTTCTGCGTTTTTCAGACGCATTCGTTCCTGTTCGAGGGCCGCGTCTTCTCCCGGAGTTATGGAAGCCTGCCGGATCTCTTTCCGCTGGAATTCAAGCAGCTGAACGTGTTCGGCGTGACGGGCCTTTTTGGCCTTCAGGTTGTTGAGGTTCCGCATCAATGGAAGTATGTCATGAAAACACCCGGAAACTTCATTTCGCAGGGAAATCAAATCTCCAAACTGATCAATGATCTCCAGTTGGTTCTCTTCCTTTAAGAGTCTCTGATGAGCGTGCTGCCCGGATATGCTTGCAAGATTCTCGGTGATCAAATTCAGCAGTTGAGTGGTGGCAAGATGTTCGTTGATATAAATCCGGTGGCGGTCTTTACGAGAAACAATTCTTCTGATCAAAAGTCCTTCTTCGGGATTAAGATCGTTTTTTTCCATAATATCGACGACCGCGCTTTGCTTTGCAATTTGAAACAATGCTTCAAGTTCCGCGGTTTGGCTACCGGTACGAATGAGCCCGGCATTTGCCCGGCTTCCCAACAAAAGATTGACCGCATTGATGATGATAGACTTGCCAGCGCCGGTTTCGCCGCTTAAAATGTTCAGTCCGTCTGAAAAGGATATCTGAAGATCGTCGATAATCGCAAAGTTCTTAATGGAGAGTTCTTGAAGCATACAGGCAACTGTAAAAATCCTGGCTCAGAGAACCAAGTCTGTCCCGTCTTGCGGGGGTTAGAGATAGATGGCTATGCCTTGAATTTTTGTGTCTAAAATCATAAATTCCAAGCACCAAATTACAAATAAATCTCAAATTTCAATAATTCAATGAACTTCCAAAAAAGCAAACCCCCTTTGTGGATAATCAAAGCCTGGTCCTTGTGCCCAGAATTTCTATTATCCGAGTTCTTGAGCGGCGGAGAATCCGAGATCGAAGGCCTTTAAGTTGGAGTCGACAAACGCTTTTCGGGTTCTTTTAATTATTGCTTCTTTGACATTTTCGGCGGACAGGGGAACGGTATGGGTTTGAATCAAGGCACCCAGCAAGACCATATTTACGGACAGAACGTTTCCGGCTTTAATTGCAATGGCCGCTGCATCAAAGGCAATAAGCTTTGCCGTTTTCTTCCGAATCAACTCTTGGAGCACATCCAGATCCGGATAAACACTTTTCCCCGTTGTCACTGTAAAAGACGGAAGCTTGGCCAGATTTGTAATAACAACCGTATTTAAATTGCATTTATTTAAGGCCCGCAACGTTTCTGACGGTTCAAACCCTATCAGTACATCCGCCTCGCCGTCCGAAATTACGGTGCTTTGGGCACCCCCAAACACAATTGAGGATTCAACAACACCGCCCCGTTGAGCCATGCCGTGTATTTCACTCATACGCACAGGAATATCTGAAAAGAGTGCGGCTTCTCCAAGAACCCTGGAAGCCAAAAGATTCCCCTGTCCGCCCACCGCCACTATTATTAATCTTGTTGTATTCATTTAGCAATCCAATCTTTGAGTTGTCGTGATAGTGTAGTTCCTTAGTGCTCTGATTCGTAAGTTCGATGACATATTTTTTTTATATTGTTTCACCGCCCGCTTTGCTTGAGACGCAAAGGCCGCAGAGTTAAATAATATTTCTTTTGCCGTTGAGGGGACGGCAAAAGAAAACAACTCAACCTTTATAAAAGTAATGTTGTATTAAAATACAAATGGTTATTTCTTTATCCCACAGGGATGCATGTTTTTGCTTTCCGGCCTCTCAGCGGAAAGCAAAAAAGAAACAAATTCTCTGGGACCTCTGCGACTCAGCGGTGATTTTAAGTTATCCAATTATAATACGATAACGTATTTGTAACTGTTCACGGATTTTTTAAAATCACAAATTACAAGCACCAAATTACAAATAAATCCCAAATCTCAAGAATCAAATTCAAAACATCATGCCAAAGTCAGGCATGAATCAAAAATTCCAATGATCTTAACTATTCCGATCTTTCCAGTATTGATAAAAATATATTTTTCAATTCGTCTGTCTTGCTTCAATGTGCTACGGTTTCGAATTTTGAATTTCGGTTATTGTGTTTTTTTTGTTATTTGGAATTTCCATTAATTCAAAGACGCTGTGAACGGATATACAATTTCTAAACCCCTAACCCGTGAACGCTTGTGTATCTTTAATGGGCAAAATTGCGTGTTCCGGACAGATCTGGGCGCAGACCGAACATCCCGAACACATGACAGGGTCAATGTTAACCCGGTTATCCTCTATGAAAAAGGCCGGGCATGCGAGCTCATTAATACAATCTTTGTGGCCTTTACATTTGTCACTAACAAAAAAAGGCTTTCCATGGGCTTTTTTCAGACCTTTCGCATACAGCGTACACATTTCCCTGGATATCACCACGGAAACTCCTTTAAAGTTCAGGGCCTCTTTGACGGCGTCGATACTCTTTTTTACCCGGTACGGTCGGATAACCGCAACGTGGGATACCCCCACAGCCCGGACGATCTCCTCGATAGACACCCTCCCGTAACCGTCAATGTTCAGTTTTTTCATATCAACACCGGGATTCGGCTGATGCCCGGTCATGGCGGTGGTGCCATTATCAAGAATGACCAGGGTAAAATTATGGTTATTATAGACGGCATTAATTAAACCGGGTATTCCGGAATGAAAAAAAGTGGAATCTCCGATAAAGGAAATGACTTTTTTGCCGCTCTTTATTGAAAAACCGCAGGATACTCCCAAAGACGCTCCCATGCATATCAGAAAATCTCCCATGGCAAGGGGCGGCAGGAATCCCAGGGTATAGCAGCCGATATCCGTGGGACAAATGGTATCCATACCCTCCGAGGCCTTTTTTACCGCATAAAAGGTAGCCCGGTGAGAGCATCCGGCACAAAGGTTGGGCGGACGATCCGGAATCTCAGGAACATCGGAAAGAGCCGGAACCTTGGCTGGTGCATACGCCACATCAAAACAAGTTGCCATGGATTGTCTTACCAGGGCGGGATCGAATTCATACAGTCGTGAGAAATATTTTTTATTTTTCCCCAGAATCGGAAGACTTAATTTTTCCTCCTGTGCCAGCATCTTGACCGTTTCTTCCATAAACGGCTCCCCTTCCTCTACAACCAGCACTTTTTCACAGTCTTTTAAAAACCCTTTGATCATGGCTCGGGGCATGGGATACGAAAATCCCATACGAAATATCTTAACCCGATGTTCTATGTTCAGATCTTTGGCTGCATCCGACACATAATTATAACTGACCCCATTACATATAATTCCCCAGACGCCGTTGCCCTTGACGAAATTGTACTCTGAATTTTCGGACATGGTTTCAGCGGTCTCAAGTTTGCTTAAAAGTCCTGCATGAAGACTTCTGGCAACCGCAGGAACGGGCACCTGATGAAACGGATCCTTGGAAATATCACCGCTGGTTTGGGACGACTTGATTGTGCCAAACACCACGGGAGCCGTGGAATGATTTACCCGGGTTGTGGTTCTGAAAATAACCGGTTGCTGGAGTTTTTCTGAAATATCAAAAGCATAAGCAACCATGTCTTTGGCCTCCTGCACCGAAGACGGTTCCACAACAGGCAGACCTGAAAACTTACCGTAATACCGGTTGTCCTGTTCGTTCTGACTAGAAAACATGTACGGATCATCGGCAGTAACGATAACAAGCCCGCCCTTAACGCCAATGTACGCAAGGGTCATAAAAACGTCCGCAGCCACATTCATTCCCACATGCTTCATGATGCACATGCTGCGGACGCCACAATTTGCCGTAGCGGCCGCCACTTCAAGGGCCACTTTTTCATTGGTACTGAATTCAAAATAGAGGTTGGTTTCCCGGGATATCTGGAAAAAATTGGTTGATATTTCTGAAGAGGGAGTTCCGGGATATGTTGTTGCAACAGCGACTCCGGCCTCAATCGCCCCCCGGGCAATGGCTTCGTTGCCCAAAAGCAGCATTTTCAGACCGGGATCTTCCGTGAGTAATTTGTGCATAGTACCTTCCTTAAATTTGACGGTCTCGTAAAAAGTCCAACTTCTGTGTTGTGCTGCATTTCGCAATCATTCAACGTACGAAAAGTACGCTCCCTACGGGACCGGCGGATAGCCGATGATTACAAAATTTGCACGCCTTGAATTTGAACTTTTTACGAAACCGTCTAAATCAGACTTTTTACGAGTTCATCAATCTTGATATTACAGTTTTTATTTTTACGAACCTGCTTCAAAACGTTTTAGTTTGGTCAAGATCAAGGCAGGCGAAAATTTTAACCACAGGAATACATTAAGTATTTTGATGATTAAAATTTGAGCCCAACACAGAGATTGGTCAAAATGGGACGTTTTGAAATTGACTCTTCCGTATGATATTATAAAGGATTCATATATCAGCACCCCTTGACGTGTAAAGAATTTTCTTCAGTCCAACAAGCAATTGAAAAAACTTTACAAAGATCTAACTATGATTTATAATATTAATTTTTTTAACACTTATATTCCGATCACAAAATTCAAAATTTAATTTTTCGGTCTTTAAATCATTTTTGCCATGAAATGAGGTTTGAATGGAAAAATCGATGACGCTTGTTATTGCTACCAGCAACAAAGGCAAAACAGCAGAAATCAAGGATCTTTTGAAGGGATTTCCGGTTGACATCAAAAATTTGAATGATTTTGGTCCCATCCCCCCATTGGAAGAGAACGGAAACACCTTTGATGAGAATGCTTATCAAAAAGCGAGTTTCGCAGCAAGAATCCTCGGGTTGCCAGCCCTGGCCGATGATTCAGGGCTTTTGGTCGAGGCACTGGGGAATGCTCCGGGCATTCATTCCGCACGCTATGCAGGGGAAAATGCAACCGATGAACAGAAGTATTTGAAACTTCTTGACGAAATGCAAGGAAAGTCCAACCGAAATGCCGCTTTTGAATGCGTCATCTCCATAGCAGTTCCCACAGGTCCTGCCCTGACATATGAAGCCCGTTGCCAAGGCATGATCACGGAACGTCCTATCGGTTCAAATGGATTCGGATACGATCCGATTTTCTTTTATCCGCCGTTAAATAAAACCTTTGCGGAGTTAACCAGAGAGGAAAAGAGCAGGGTAAGTCATAGAGGGAAAGCCTTTGCCGAACTCAAAGATGAGTTTGACAAGATCTTGATCTGGATCCGTCAACACATGCCGGTTCAGGAAATAAAACACGGATAAGTATTTTTTTATAACTGCCCAACCCAGACAAGCCGGCCTCCGGCTCCGCTTCTCTCCGAGGCGTAGGATCGTGCCTTTACGAGCCGGAGGCCAGCCCGTAGGGCTTACAGGCCGGCTTCCGGCTCGTAGAGTCTACAGCTCGGAGAGAGGGTAAAGCCTACAGCTCGGAGAGAACCAAGAAATATTTGCCACCAGGCACCAGACACAAAGGATTTTATTTTGTTATTCGTCCTTAGTGTCTTGGCGCCTTTGTGGCGATAAGAAAAATGAAGCACCCATGCCTATGATTGCAGATCTGATAAGAAAAAACAGAAGTTGTCGCAGATTTTATCAGGACCATATCGTAACTCTGGAAACCTTGAAACAGCTGGTGGATCTGGCAAGGCTTTCCTCTTCAGCGGCAAATTTACAGCCCTTAAAATACATCCTTTGCACGACCCTTAAGAAAAACGCCCAGGTACTTTCATGCCTTGGATGGGCGGCATACCTAAAGGACTGGCCCGGCCCCAAACAAGGGGAACGGCCCGCAGGATATATTATTATCCTCGGTGATACCGAAAAAGCCAATCCGTATATTGGATACGATTGTGGTATTGCCGGCCAGAGCATTCTATTAGGTGCCATAGAAAAGGGGCTTGCCGGATGTATGTTTGGAGCCATAAACCGTCAACAGCTCAGAAAGATACTGAATTTAGACAAACAGTTAAAAATACTTCTTGTTATTGCCATCGGGAAACCCAAAGAACAAGTTGTGATAGAACCTGTCGGCCCCGACAATAATATCCGGTACTGGCGGGATAATCAGGGGGTCCATCATGTGCCCAAAAGGAATCTGAGCGATATTATTGTGGATTCAATTTAATAAAGGAGAAACAGCATGTTAGAGAAGAAAAAAGGCGTGGACATCGTAATTGAAATCGGAGGTATCACAAGTTTTGAAGCGGCACGCAAGCTTTTTGAAAATAAATTGGACCCAACCAGTCTGTCTCGGATACAAACAATAACACATTCCGAAGTCGTTATTAAAATCGCCAATGCCATCGCCATGTGTGAGCCGGACGCGGTTTTTATCAATACCGGATCTAAAGAAGATAAACAAAAGATCAGGGAAATGGCTATAAATAAGGGAGAAGAAGCCGCCCTTCCCATGGAAAACCATACCATCCATTATGATCTCAAATATGAACAGGGCCGCATCATAGACCGTACGTATTATATCACCAATCCCGGAGAACATGTCAGTTCTCTGGCCAACAAAATGGACAGGGCCGAAGCGCTCATGGATATCCGGGATAAAATGACGGGGATTATGCAGGGGAAAACCATGATCATAGGGTTTTATATGCGGGGTCCGGTGGGTGCACCTGTATCCAATCCCGCTCTGGAGATTACCAGCTCATTATATGTGTCACACAGCGCGGAAATTCTTTACAGAAATACGTTTTCCGATTTCGGCAAAGAAGTTGACCGTCTGAAACATTTTTACACCAATATCCACAGTGAAGGCCTGAACCGGCTTGAAGATCTGCCCAACGCACGGGTATTTATGGATCGAAGTTATCAAACCACCTACAGTTTTAACTGCACGTATGCCGGCAATACGTTGCTGTTGAAAAAAGGAAACCACCGGTTTTCCGTGGACAAGGCCGTGTATGAAAACAGGGGCAATGAGCTATCGGAACATATGTTTATTACCGGTATAGACGGACCCGGGGATCGGATAACCTGGTGTGCCGGCGCTGCCCCCAGCGGATGTGGGAAAACCACCACTGCCATGGCAGGCAACCATTTTATCGGTGACGATCTGGCACAAATGTGGATTGATGAAACCGGCGCCATCTGCTCAATAAACCCGGAATGCGGTATTTTCGGTATTGTGGAAGATGTAAACTGGGAAGGGGATCCGAATCTTATGGAGCTTCTTCGAAAGCCCGGAACAGAAGTGATCTGGTCTAATGTTCTCATTGATGACAACGGAATTCCCCGCTGGACCGGGGACGGTGAAGATCCCCCGCTTAAGGGAATAAATTTTCAAGGGCCATGGGAACCGGGGATGACCGATGAAAACGGAAAAGAAATCCCCATATCCCATCCCAATGCAAGATGTACCTTGAACTCGTCAGGCCTGGCCAATTATTCCGAAAGGTCGGAAGATCCCAACGGTGTGGAAACCCGAGTGATTACCTACAGCGGTAGAGACAGCGATACCATGCCGCCGGTCTGGGCAGCTAAAAATTCGGACCACGGTGTGGTGATCGGCGCGTGTATTGTGTCTGCCGCCACCGCCACAGAAGTGGGCGCAACCGGCGTTAAAAGGGCGCCTTGGGCCAACGCCCCCTTTATCCCGGGCGCATTGGCCGATTATATGGCTGCTCAATTTCAGTTTTTTGGGAATGAAAAAATTGCAAAAGATAAAAAACCGGTACTGGCGGGATTGAATTATTTTCTGACCCATGAATCCAGGGGCGGCACTTCCAAAAAACTGCTCGGAGAAAAAAGAGATGTAAAAGTCTGGCTGGCCTGGCTGGAAAGACATGCACACAATGACGTCGATGTTATTAAAACCCCCATCGGCAATCTTCCGAAATTTAATGATCTGAAAAACCTTTTTCACTCTATCATCAACAAAGAATATACTAAAGATCTATATATTAAACAGTTTTCTTTGTATATTGACAATATTGTTGCCAGAATAGACATGCAAGCAGAAGCATATGGAAAAGAACCTGATCTCCCGGAAAGGCTGTTCGAAGTTCTTAACAAACAAAAGAAAGGTCTCATGGCGTTAAGAGACAAATATGGTCCGATTGTGACGCCGTCCCAGCTTGAGGAATTATAATATTAACCCGGTTTTTAACGTAATTTGCAGCGGCCGCATGCTGGTCGCTCTTGTGATGGGTTTTGCCTGCGGTTTGCCGCTTCTTCTGACCATAACCGTATTACAGGCATGGATGAAAGAGCAAGGGGTGGATCTGACCGTGATCGGAATGATCTCCCTCGTGGGTCTGCCCTATACGTTGAAGTTTCTCTGGGCGCCGGTTCTGGATCGTTTTACGCTCCCTTTTCTGGGCCGCAGAAGAGGCTGGCTTTTGGTGGCTCAGGCGGCCTTGATGGTGTCGATATCCGGTCTGGGCTTCACTGATCCCGGGAAGAATCCATGGATGATGGCCGTTGCGGCATTTCTGGTAACCTTTTTCAGCGCCTCGCAGGATATTGTCGTTGATGCCTATCGAAGAGAAGATCTCCCGGATCAAGAGCTGGGGATGGGCTCTTCTCTGTATGTCAACGGATACCGGGTTGGAATGCTGCTCGCTTCCGGCGGCGGCCTGATTATGGCAGATCACATGCCGTTTTTCATGGTCTATCAGATCATGGCGGCCTGTATGCTGCCTGGTGTTGTCACCACGCTTCTGGCACCGGAACCCAAAATTGACGTGGGGACTCCGGAAAGCATGAAGCAAGCGGTTGTTGATCCGCTGATCGAATACTTCAGCCGGCGGGGTGCGTTATGGATACTGGCCTTTATTCTTTTTTATAAAATCGGCGACACAATGGCCAGCGCCATGACCATACCGTTTTATTTGGATATAGGGTTTTCAAAAACCCAGATTGGCGCCGTAGTAAAACTGTTCGGCTTCTGGGCAACCATGGCAGGAACTCTGATCGGCGGGATGATCATGCTCCGCCTTGAGATCAACCGAAGCTTATGGATTTTTGGGTTTCTCCAGGCCGTATCCACCGCCGGTTTTGCAGTTCTGGCGCAGGTGGGTAACAGTCTTCCCCTATTGTCGACAGTTATCGCTTTTGAGAATCTCAGCAGCGGATTGGGGACCGCCGCTTTTATCGCATTCATGGCAAGCATTACCCACAAAAAGTTTACCGCCACACAATATGCGCTGCTCAGCAGCCTCATGGGAATTCCCAGGGTGATGGCTTCGGCGCCGACCGGTTTTTTTGCCAAGAACATGGGATGGGCAAGTTTTTTTATTGCCTGTACACTTATCGCTGCTCCCGGCATGCTCCTTCTTTTTAAATGTGCGCCCTGGAATCCTAACCCGGACAATCCGGAATTAATTATTGAATATTGAATATTTGTAGAAGTCGCTTCGCTCCGTCATTTTTTTGATAGGTCTTTTTAAAATTGAAAGAATGTAAGTTCTCAATAAATTATGGATTTGGCTCAATATCACCATTTGATACACCAGAACTTATTGAGATGTTACGAAAGAATTCCTTAAATTTTCAATATTCAATCGAAAATATTCAATCATTTGAAGATAGGAAAAATAGCCCAATTAAATTTTTTGCCACAAAATACAATAATTTCACAATTAAGAAACAAAAGAGCGAGATGAAACTATGGAAAATAAAAAAGTCATCGCGAGAATCGAAAATCTTCAGCAGATGAGGAAAAAAATTGTTTCCATGTCCCCTGAAAACGCCTTGAATACTATTTTAGATTTGCCCCAACCCTCTGCCCTGATCCATTCCTTCTCTGAAGAGGATTTTTATTTTTTAATCCATGATATCGGGCTCGAAGATTCTCATCCCCTGTTATCCCTTGCATCCGCCAGACAGTGGGAATACATCGTAGATCTTGAAGTTTGGCAAAAAGATAGAATCGAATTGAAATCGGTTACCCGATGGTTTGACCTGTTATTTAAAGTAGACCCGAATCGTTTTATCAAGTGGTTCCTTGACCAAAAAACCGAATTCATGGAATTTTATCTGTTCAAAAATATCGAAGTTAAAATTAGAAAGCATGATCAGGATCCATCGGAATTTGGAAATGAGTTTTTCACATACGACGATATGTTTTATGTAAGGTTTCTTGACGATACCTTCGAACTTGAAACCGAAGAAACAGAGTCGGACGAAACCATAAAAAAAGATCGCGACGCGTTTCTTTCACAATTTTTCAAAACCCTTGCAGCCTTCGACCATATCACATATCAAAAAGTTCTGCTGGAGGCTTGCAGCGTAATTCCCGCAGAAGCCGAAGAAGAAGCTTATCGACTCCGCAATGTAAGACTGGCGGAAAAAGGGTTTCTGCCATATGAAGAAGCCATTGGCATATATCGGCCGTTGAAACCGGAAAATTTTGAAAAGCAGGATACAAAATTTATCACAGCAGATCCTGACCGAAAACTGTTTTTTCCTGTTCCTTTCTATCATTCCGGAATGCTGGACCAAGAAAATCTTTTTACCGCTGCCTTGAAAAAAATAAAAACAGATGATGTTATTGAACAAATTCAGACTGAATTTGCGGGACTGTGCAATCTTATCATCTCTGCGGATCGGAAAAATATCAGAGAAAAACAAGAACTGAAAACTATTGTCAAAAAGGTCTCCGGATACCTGAATATCGGACTTGAACGGTTATCTCCCGACAACAGGGCTCCGGATGCCGGACATTGCGCACTATTGATACGCAACCACCCACTTTCCAATATTTTCAAGGTCGGATACGGCATCGCCCTTGAACTAAAATGGAGAGCCGAAAAATGGCAAGAAAAAAGCTGGTTTGAAAAACAAGGTCTGCTGCTGAGCTTCTGGGGCGAACAATGGCTGGGGGTGCTGGGAGGACTGTTGATTAAAAAACCGCTGTTTTTTGACAACTATACAACAGGGGTACTCTACAGGGAATTTATATCCATGAAAGACATACGGGCAACGGAGAACGTATTGAGTGAAATTATCCTTTTTGACGATCTCTTTTCTTTAATGGCAATAAACCCCGAACCGGTTATAGACCGGTTTCTGACCTATAAAAATTTTATCCTGACTCTCTGGGCAAGAGATTACCTGGGCCTGTCAGGGAAAATTGAACCGTTACATCTTGATGAGTTCAAACGCCTTTTTGATGATTTCTGGGCAGGCAAAAAAAAGCCTTATAAAATAAAACTGCCCATGAAAGAATCGTTTTTAAGCTGGCTTTCAGAGCTGACCGGTTTCACCAATTACGACATTTCCCGAAAACTGGGGCATGTTCTGGAAAATCTTTTCGGCGAGATTGAAAACGAATACGGTGAAGTGTCAAGCAAAGATTTTGACCCCAGATATATTAACCTGTTTCTGGTAAAAAGAAAAATAACTAAATTAAAAAATTAGCACGAATCCTGAAAAGATCAGCGATTTAGACCTGAATGCTAATCTGGGATTGCCAATTCAATAATTTTTCCCCCAAGATACTTTTTTGGGCGTCTGCATCTGGTTTGAAAAGCACGGTAAAGGCAGGATCAAGGAAATTCGTAAGTTCTCAATAAATTATGGATTCGGCTCAATATCACCATTTGATACACCATAACTTATTGAGAAGTTACGAAAATTCCTCCTAAAGTAGTAGATAAAGGCTGCAAACATTTTAAATCCAAAAAATAACAGTTTCATTTCGGCAGTTATATTTGGCGCACAATTTTCCATATCTCGGAGTTAATTCAGCCTCGCTAATACCCATATTTACCACATCGCCTCAACATCATCCAACAGATTGTTAAAATCCAATCCGCCGTTCAACCTCATCAACAGAAACAATAAACCCCGGCAACTCCGCCTTTGAAATTGTCCTATGTTGGTCCTACCTGTTTTTTCTTTCTCTTGGACTTCGGATTCTTTTTAAGACACTTCTTATCTTTCCTGACGATGGCACAGAGTTTTGGGTTATTAAGATCTTTACAGTTATCGTGATTATATAATAGGCATTCCGGATACATTTTTGACATAAACTTTATTATTCCTTTTATTTCGTGCTCGGTTTATGCCTTCATATAAATACCAATTCCCGCATTTTTAATTTTGCCCCGTTTCTTCAGAATCTTAGCATTGTCGTATATTTTTCTTCTATTGAAACCGGTTTTTTCCATCAGTGTAGAGACATCTACGCCCTTTCTGTGTCTTTTGATGAAATCAAAAACAGTATCAACTGCTGTTAATTTGGCGGGTTTTTTAGCAGCTACCTTTTTAGCAGGAGCTTTTTGTGTGGCTACCTTTTTAACTAGTTTTGCTTTGGCCACAGTTTTTTGTTTTTCAAGTTTTCCGACCGTAATAATCATTTTGTCAACTTGCTTTGAGAGTACCTTTATTTCTCTGTTAATCACTTGCAGGTTCTTTTTTAGATTTTTTGTCATTTCATTCTCCTCCTTTGTAAGTTCAAAAATTTTCCTACTGGAAGGTACTTGTTTAACCCGATATTCCAGTTTAAGAGTATCGCTTTTCGTCATTTCAGAACTGACAATAACTAATTTAACAGGCCTCCGGGATCTTGTATATTTGGCACCCCTGCCTGAATTATGTGCTGCCAGCCTGTTTTTCAGGTTGTTGGTTATCCCACAATACAAAGATTCATCAGAACACCGAATCAGATAAACAACCCATTCCCTTTTTTTCATTTTTTCAGTTTTGATTATCCACCCGTTCTTTCAATTCCTTGCCAACTCTGTTAAATCAGTATAATAAAGAAACGATTGAATATTGTCAATAAATTCTATATGGTTAGCATAATTTCTGCAACTTCTCAATAAGTTATGGTAGTAGACAAAATATTACCATTACGTTTTGTAAGGTGCTTATGGAATTTTAAAGTATTTCTATAGAGAAAAGAAGAGAAAAATATTATCAAGGGTTCAAGGCATGTTGTCTAATCAGATCTGACAGATCCGGGATAAGTTCGGTATTTTCAATTCGATCTTTGAGATATTGCCAAAACGATACTCCCAATTTCCGACAAGTTTTTTTCAAGCTTGTAAATCTATCACGGCACTGACGATCAGACTCACTTCTGGTGTTACCACTGATTTTGCGTCTTTTAACAACTTTCGGAGGAGCAAATTCATCTTCAGGTGCTGCTTGCACATTTTGAAAAATACTTCGATGTCCCAGCGTTTGCCGTACAGCCTTATTATTTCTTCATCAGCTATGGAAATATCTGTTGATAAAAGCGCGAGCAAACCCGTTTTTTGTCACAGGAAACAAAAATGATTCTTGCTTTGTATCCGTCAGACCAACCAAGAGTGAGCATTCTGAAGCCCTTTAAATATTTCTTGCCCGTATGATCGAATACGCGGGAAAGAAGCTCAACTTTTTTGGAATACCATATTTTTTTTACTTTATGTAAAAAAAGAACTTGAAAGCTATTTTGCATTATGGTAGGCAGTCTCTTTGGTTTTTTACGCCCACATTTTTTACTTAAAGACATTGAAAGGATTTTAATGAAATGACTCCAAAAAAAGAACTGCAATTCGCTTATGGCCTCATTATTATTCTATTTTTAGTGGGTGTTATAAGCTATGCAGCCTTTCCTGCCAAGACCCCGGATAAACCCATAAGAATAATGTACAAGGGAGTTGCAGGAAAAGTTTTATTTGACCACAAAACACATGCTTCAGAAGAGGGTTATGCTCTTTCCTGTAGCGACTGTCATCATCATCCCGAGGATGAGGACTCATCACTTCGAGCTTGCGGTGACTGCCATCAAGTCCCGGCGGAAGGCCAGGCATTGCCTGAATCTTGTACGGAATGTCATGATACTGATGAGGTCGAAGACACAGAAATCATAAAAAAGACTGATGCGTTTCATTCCCAATGTGAGGAGTGCCATCAGGAAAGCGGAGCTGGTCCGGAAGAAAACAGATGCAGTTGGTGTCATGTCTCATAAGCCGTTTGCCGTATCGTTACCTGGAACGGCTTTTTTTGTGTCCGATCACCTTAATACAGAAAAACAATATAGGTTAAACGATGATAAAAAGATCCTTTATCGGTTTGGCAAAACCCAGGATAGAATATGAGGCTCTGGACGTTACCGTGCCGGAGCCCAAAATCATTCCAACTTCAAAAAAGGTTACGCTTTTATTAAACGAAATCTATGACCCGTTTGGCCAAAAAAAGGCTGTGTTATTAAAAAAGGATGATTCGGTTAAAACCGGTCAGAAGCTTTCTCTTTATGACGGCAGTGATGCCTATGTCATTTCCAGCGTTACCGGAACCATATCTTCCATATCTTCTTTTTTGGGAGAATTTGGCCGTTCTTATACCGCCATTTCCATAGATGTTGCTGAAGATGAAGAGCTGGATGAACAATTCAAAGCCCTGTCCGTGGAACCTACCATGGATATTGCCAAAGATTATTTGTCGTTTATTCCCGGTGATCCACCGGCAAGTCTTTTTTCCAATGCCAGCACATCACCATCCATAGATACCATCGTTATTTGCGGAGTTGATAGTGATTTATTAATTACCGCCAATCAGCATGCCCTGATGTCCGATGAAAAAGCAATCCAAAAAGGAGTTCGTATTTTAAAACAACTCACCGGAATTGAAAACATTATCATGGCCGCCCCTGAGCATCTGATGCAGAACGCTGGTGTAAGTGGCGCCCAGGTAAGCATTGTGGATACAGAATATCCTGCGACACTTCCGCGCATGATCATGCAAAACGTCCTGGGAAAAGTGGTGCCTGCCGGAAAAAGCTGTGAAGATATGGGCGTATGCTTTGTCAGTGCCGAGGCGATAGCCTCCATCGGCACAGCATTTGACCAGGGTCACATACCGCTTTTCAAAAAGTTCAACCTGATCAAAAAAGACGGAAACTCGGTAATGATATCGGCCCGAATTGGAACACCGGTCCATGAAATTTTTTCCGCCTGCGATGTTACCGTAAATGAAAAAGATCGTATTATCTTAGGCGGGCCCATGACCGGTTCTTCTATTTATTCGGAGCATCACCCCATTCAACCCGACACCGATGCCGTTATGATTCAGGACGGTAAAAACCTGGCGCTGGTTTCAGACTATCCGTGCATTAACTGCGGAGAATGTATTCGCATCTGTCCGGCAAAAATCCCGGTGAACATGCTGGTCCGATTTTTAGAAGCCGGACAATATGAACAAGCCGCAGAAGATTACGATCTTTATTCCTGCGTTGAATGTGGTCTTTGCAGCTTTGTCTGCGTATCGAGAATGCCGATCTTGCATTATATAAAGTTGGCGAAGTATGAACTTGGCCGGATCAGTACAGCGGAGGCAACAAATGCTTAATCAGAAAAAATTCATCGTTTCACACGCCCCCTTCTGGCATGACGGGAGCACAGTAACCGCCCGGAGTTATAATATGATAATTGCTGCGCTGCCTGCGGTGCTGTTTGGTTTTATGAGCTACGGCATCCCTGCGGTGGGTGTGATTTCACTCTCTATTTCCTCTGCCATTGTCTGGGAACTGTTGTTTAATAAAATATCAAAGCAAACGATCAGCATCGGAGACGGCAATGCAGCCCTGATCGGCATTCTGTTTGGGATGCTGTTGCCGGCGACATCTCCATGGTGGCTGGTTATAACCGGCACCTTTGTTGCCGTGGTTATCGGCAAACAGATATTCGGCGGGATCGGTGGCAATCCTTTCAACCCGGTCCTTGTCGGCCTTGCTATACTGATGCTGTCCTGGAAAGATTTTTTTGATTTTAATGAAGCTTTGATAAACTATGATCTCGGTTTTGCAATGGTCTACCCTCTTTCCGCCCTCAAACATTTAGGCACATCCGGTATTGATGCCTTCAACACAGCCGGTCTTCTGATGGGGCAGCAGTCAGGAGGCATCGGAGCAACCTTTGGACTGGGCCTTATCCTGGGCGGAATCTATCTTATCATCAGAGGGTTTATCAGATGGGAAATATCGGTATCATTCCTGGCCGGTGTATTTATAACCGCTCTGTTTTTCAATATTTCCGATCCTGCCCGTTACGCAGGACCTATTTTTCACCTTTTAACCGGTTATACACTGATCGGAGCGTTTTTTCTGGCCACGGAAGACTCTTCTTCACCGGTCAACTTTATTCCCATGCTTATTTATGGCGCCGGCGCCGGGATAATGACGGTGCTTATAAGAAATATCGGCGCCTATATTGATGGCGTAGTATTTGCCATCCTGCTGATGAATCTTGTAAATCCACTTTTGGACAAAATCAGGCCCAAAGCGCTTGGAAAGGTGGTTTAACATGCGTGAATTGATAAAAATGGTTGTCGTTCTCACTGTTTTGGCCGCATTCTCCGGCGGCTTGCTTGCCGGTCTTCGGAATGGAACGGCTGCTCAGATTGAAAAACAGCAACTTGAATTTGTTAAAGGACCCGCCATCAAGAAAATTCTTGAAGGTGTGTCCAATGATCCCATTTCCGACCGGTTTAAAATATCGGATGGAGACATGGAAAGAAGTTTCTTCGTGGGCAAATTTGACGGCAAGGCCAAAATGGTTGCATTTGAAAGTTTCGGAAAAGGGTTTGCCGGTGAAGTTGGCCTGATGGTGGGTATCAACTTAGAGACCGATAAGATTGTCGGCATAGGGGTTACCACTCACAGTGAAACCCCCGGGCTGGGAGCAATGGCAAAAGATGATCCCGGTTTTGTCGCTCAATTTAAAGGTTTTTCTATAACTGAACCCATTAAAGTCACTAACGACGGCGGGCAGGTGAATGCAATCAGCGGCGCCACAATTACTTCCCGGGCGGTTTGCGCGGCCGCTACCGACGCCGGCAAAGTGTATCAAAAGCTGAAACCCCAGGTTTCTGAAAAAATAAAGGAATTTAACAAATAGGGAGATCAAGATGGCTAAGACGATCACTCAGGAATTTACCAAAGGATTGTGGGCGGAAATACCGCCGTTTCGGCTCGTGCTGGGTCTGTGTCCGGTGTTGGGTGTCACCACAACCATGGAAAATGGAATCGGAATGGGTTTGGCCACAACATTTGTCCTGTTATGTTCAAATATTCTGGTTTCGGCATTGAGAAACATCATTCCTCCAAAGGTAAGAATCGCCTGTTTTATCATCATTATTGCAACGTTCGTTATCGTCGTGGAACTGGTGATGCAGGCCTATGCTTATCGGCTGTTTCTCAAACTGGGTTTGTTTATCCCCCTGATCGTGGTGAACTGTATTGTTCTGGGACGTGCCGAAGCATTTGCATCCAAAAACAATCTTCTGCTTTCAATGGCCGACGGCCTGGGCATCGGCATTGGATTTACCCTTTCCCTGGCTGCGCTGGGTGCGATACGGGAGATTTTCGGAACCGGTACTTTTTTCGGGGCATCGGTATTCGGGGCTTCATACCAGCCCTTCACATTCATGATTCAGGCGCCGGGTGCATTTGTTAGTCTCGGGTTGATGCTTTGCATTATGAACCTGTTTGAGAAATAAAGAGGAGAAGATAAATGAACGAGCTGGGCTATTTCTCAATAATTATCAGCACAATTTTTGTTAACAACATTCTGCTGGCCAAGTTTCTGGGCAACTGTCCGTTTCTTGGCACATCAAAGAAAATGGAAACTGCTGTGGGTATGGCCATGGCAGTAGTTTTTGTCCTGGTGATGGCAGGAGCCATTACATGGGTGATCTACCATCTATTTTTGGTGCCGTTTGATCTGGTATATCTCAGAACCATCGCATTTATCCTGGTCATTGCATCTCTTGTTCAGTTTGTTGAGTTGTTCCTGAAAAAAAGCATTCCCGCCCTGTATGCCGGACTCGGCATCTTCTTGCCGCTGATTACGACGAACTGTGCGGTGTTGGGCGCTTGTGTCATAAACATCGATGAAGAATTAGGCTTTATGAAGTCGCTTGTCGCATCGTTTGGGTTTGCCGTGGGTTTCGGTGTTGCGCTGATTCTTTTTGCAGGTGTCCGAGAACGAATTCTTTTGGCCAGGGTTCCAAAACCGTTCCAGGATACGTCCATCGGACTGATCACCGCCGGAATTCTTTCTCTTACATTTTTTGCTTTTAAAGGGATGGTGTAAGGATTGATGGTTGTTGATTGAAGAATTGTCGGATCATCTATTAGAAAAAATAGAATTCCATCAATTTTCAATATTAAAGAGTCAATCATCAATATGTAAATAAGGAGGTCAATGTGTTAACAGCTCTTTTGTTTATGTTGGGCTTGGGTGCAGCATGCGGACTCATGCTGAGTGTTGCCTCAAAAGTTTTTTATGTCTATGAGGATCCCCGAATTGCCGAGGTAGAAGCATTTATGGCCGGCGCAAACTGCGGAGGTTGCGGATATACCGGATGCTCCGCCGCAGCTGTTGCCGTGGTTGCCGGCGAAGCGCCCCCCAGTGTCTGTATCGTTGCCGACGCTGAGGCCGCAGCTAATATCGCCGCTATTATGGGCGTGGATCCGGGTACGGCGGAGCCCTTACTTTCCTACAACACCTGTACGGGCGGTGATCGCGCCCCCGATAAATATTATTATATGGGAATTAACAGCTGTCAGGCCCTTGCCACCTTGTATGGGGGCAAACGAGAATGTCCGGTAGGATGTCTGGGGTTGGGCGACTGTGTCAGGGCCTGTGCTTTTGATGCCCTTAAGATGGGACCTCATGGATATCCGGTTGTGGATGAAATGAAATGCGTGGGATGCGGTGCATGTGAAAAAGTCTGCCCCAAGGATATTATGGAAATCAAAACCATGTCCCAAAAGCTGCTTCATCTCAATCAGTATGATGATCGTATTGCCCCCTGCCAGCAGACTTGTCCGGCCGAAATTGATATTCCCAGATACATTTACCAAATCAAGAACGGGGATTACGAAGGAGCGGTAAACACAATCAGGGAACGAAATCCCTTACTGTTATCCTGCGGCCGGGTCTGCCCCCATCCCTGTGAAGATAAGTGCCGCAGGGGCATTGAAGACGAACCGGTTTCCATCAATCAGTTGAAACGGTTTGTTGCCGATTATGAAATGAATTCAGGACGTCGTTTTCCCGTATCCGTGGCCCCTTCCACCGGTAAAAAAGTGGCGGTCATCGGTGGAGGTCCGGCCGGACTAAGCTGTGCTTTTTTTCTCCGCCGTTTGGGCCATGATGTTACGATTTTTGACGCTATGCCTAAACTCGGAGGTATGATTCGGTATGGAATTCCAGAATATCGACTCCCCAAAGAGGTGCTTGCATGGGAAACCGATGGGATTTTAAAGATAGGAATTGAACACAAGCCAAACATAATGCTGGGCCGTGATTTTGACATCGGATCACTTATAGCTGCCGGATATGACGCCGTGTTCTTGGGTATCGGCGCATGGAAAGATTACACCCTGCGTGTTGAAGGTGAGGATCTTAAAGGCTGCTACACCGGAATTAATTTTCTGACCAATTTCGCTTTATGGCAGCAGGAAGACGGAAATGAAGACCGTCGGCCGTATGTGGGCAACAGATGCGTCGTGATCGGCGGCGGGAACACTGCCATAGACTGTGTGCGGACCCTGATTCGTCTGGGCGCTGAAGAAGTATCCATTGTCTACCGCCGGACCCGGAAAGAAATGCCTGCTAATGAGGTTGAAATCGTCGCCGCCGAACATGAAGGCGTAAAATTTACTTTTCTGGCTGCGCCCACCCGTGTGATCGGAGATGAGGACGGCAATGTTACCGGGCTTGAATACCTGAAGATGGAGCTTGGTGAACCCGATGCCAGCGGCAGACGCCGTCCGGTACCCATTGAAGGTTCGGAGACCGTCATGGATATCGATATGCTGATTACCGCCATCGGCCAGGGTCCGGATGTCTTTTTCAAGAATGAAAGCAAACGTCTTGACCAAGATTTAAATATTACCCGCTGGAATACCATTGACTCCGAAGATCCGGTGGCGCTGCAGTCCAGCATACCTTATATTTTTACCGGGGGAGACTCCGCAACCGGTGCGGCCCTGGTGGTCTCTGCGATTGGCGCTGGCCGACGAGCAGCCCGCTCGATTCATTTATACATTACCGGCGAGAAAATAACGCCACCGGCGAAAACGTTGTTTACGAATAATATACCAGTGTCAATCTTTGAATCGGTTCCAGGAATAGAAAAATCTTCAAGAACAAAGATGCCGGAACTTCCGGTTGATGACCGTATAAAGTCATTTATAGAGGCAGACCTTGTGATCAACGAAGAAGATGCCCTGTATGAATCAGGTCGCTGTTTGCAATGCTGTCTGACCTGCTATAACAAAGATGTTGCCTGAAACGCATCTTCCAAAAAAAATCAACCAGAGCGCAAAACGTAATCTTTGTTTTGCGCTTTTTTGTTTAAATGATATAATTTTGATGAATTCGTAAAAAGTCTAATTCACCTGTTTTAGGTTTTTGATACTTAAAATGTTCATAAAAAGTCGTCTTTTGACTTTTTACGAAGCCATCAAACTATGCCGCTACTCAGATTATACAAATTTATCTTACTATTGCTTCTTTTTTTAGTTGTTGCCGGCTTGATATTTCTATTATTACGGCAAGACAATTTAAATACTCACAATAACACACCCGAGGTTCCCTCTCAAAGATATTCAAAACATCGCCTTAATATTAAGGGGTTCGAATTTGATAGCCTCAATAATGGAGAAAAGATGCTTTCCATAAAAGCAGATAACTTCACTATTGAAAAGAAAAAGCTGGGCTTTTTTAGATTGGGTTTGATCAATGTTGCGATATTTGAGAATGCGGTAATTGATATTTACCTCAAAAGAAAATTATCTGATAACAGATCGAATTTTATAAGGGATGCCTTGCCGTCCTTAAGGGATGCCTTGCCGTCCTTTTCCACAAAACGAATCTCTTCCATCACATTAAAACCTGTATGCTTAAAGCTCCGGAATAGGGATTCTTTATTTACCCAAATTACTTCTAAAGTTGCAATTATCAGGTTAAAAAAACACAATATTCTATTTAAAGGAAACGTTCAGGTTGTATCGGGCAATAAGAGGCTGTATACAAAATGCCTGACTCTTCTTCCTGAAGAATCTATCATGAAAACTGAACAACATTTTATTTTAAAAACCGCTCAAAAAAAAATGGAGGGAGAAAAACTCACCGTGGACATATTCCTGAATTTAGAGCAAGAGAATGATAAGACAGGGATGGAAAGCAATACCGTTGGTAAACGCTGATGATTTTCTATTGACAAACCGTTGCTCCGAAACTTTTTCTAAGTGTCAGGTGTCAGGTGTCAGGTGTCAGGTGTCAGGTGTCAGGTGCCAGCGCTTTTGTTCATCATTCCTGAAACCTGAAACCAAATAGCCATAGCAATCTTAGCAAAAACAGTCTTGATTTACATCCATAAGACAATTGAAAAACCTGTTGATTGCAACCGATCCTTCTCTTGAGCCTTATCAATTGAGATTAAATTTGAAAAATTAATGAATAAAAAAAGATCATCATCCGATTTAACATTTGTAGCATTTGGGTAAAAACTAGGATGATGTGATTTTGTCTAAACCCGCTCCAATTAAGCCGTTAAAAAAATCTCATTAATTTTCATGCAAAATTCAGGTAATAATCTTGACTTTATGAGCTTATTTTATTTAATCTGATATCTCAAAATTATAGAGAATTAAATGTGCCCACCATGCTTCCTATATCAAAGATAAAAGAGGAAATTAAATCATGAAAAAAATCAACATGTTGTTATCTTTTGTATTTCTTATGGTTATTTGCCCCATATCGGTTTCAAATGCCGCAACCGGGCGGGAGCTGCTTTTTAATCATGGCAATCCAACATATTCCGGTCTGGTTGCAGCAAACCAAAAGTTTAAAGATGCACTTTCTGCCGAGCCAAATAATCAGGAAGCCAACTTGTTTTATGCAGTGACACGTATCGGAACTTTTACATTGGAAGAGGGGAGCGGCAGCGGTCTTGAGACCCTGAGGGATGTATTTCAGGCATTTGGTATGACCCGCAATAGCAATGAATTCTTTGAAGACGGCTCTCCCTATGACACACCTTCCAAACTTCCCGGTAATTCTCCAAGCGGTGAAGAAATTCGGCAATTTTTAGTCGGGCCCTGTGTAACTTTGTTGAATGGTGCCTTGGCCAATCTCGAAAAAATCGGCAGTTCTTTCCAGACAACCCTTACAGCAGACGAAACCGGAGGTGAAGCCGTTGAAATAGACTACGGAGATATTTTAATGTATAAAGCGATGTTAAATGCCAGTAAGTGTTTATTATTAATCATGTCTTCTTATAATATTAACGTGGATATAAATGAGGTTGCAAATAAAATAAACAATGATCCATTTAGTATCAACGCGGACTTACTCAATACATATCCGAATTTATTAAAACTTGTTAATGGAGGAGGAGAAACACTCCTGTCTGCCGAGGAAGCATTGCTGGCGGCAATCAATAGATATCTTGATGCCTCCACATTTATCAGAACAATAGAAACGGACGATCAATTGAATGATTTGATTGCATTTGACCCCGATGACCTTCAGGATGAAGAACTCTTCCGTCAAAACCTGAATGAACTGAAGGCCTCATTAAACGAAAATAGAACCGCCGACCTGACAGATAATGTTGAACATCTTTTGTTAAATCTCAATTTCTTCTTTGGTTATGGAAGCGGCCCTTATGATTTGCGGGATTTTTTACCCCTGTTTAATCAATGCAGCAATCCAATAGCCGGCACCGTGGGGCACGGCCTTGGGGATGACGCCACTCTTGGAGGTATCCTGCCTGGTTATTTACAAGCAGATTGGGGGATTGAATCCGAACCGGGAGCAATCATGTATGTGAACAAGGATGATTGGATATGCGGAGGAAAGGAGCCTTGCAGACAGTCCATAACACAAGCCATAGTGGATGCAGGCTGTGAGGTTTTAATAAAAGTGGCCTCTGGAATTTACAACGAAGACATTGTTCTGACTGACCTTAAATTCATCACTCTTCAGGGAGGATATGATTCCCCGTACGAATCTCAAACAGGGGCCACCACAGCAAATTCCATGATCATCAAAGAAGGAACGATGACGGTTTCAAATATCGTTTTGGGCCCTGCCGGTCCAAGATGAAGCCCTAATGAACAAAATCATTGAAGCTGGCGGCCAATCAGAAGCCCGGATATGGATTGCCATGTCAGGTGGATGCCACGACAATTTCAGAAAACGCCAGCTGTTTCGAATCTTCTTTGATGCTTAAAATACAGTGCATGGAACCGATTCCTTCATATGGGATATTCCCATCAAACCGGAAGGTGAATCAAAGACTCAGGGACATTGCGTACATTTGAAAACACCACCGGTCCCGCATCCTGATGGGCAATATGGATATCCCGAAGGGGGGACAGATCCATACAGTATACCATGAAGTTGTTTTCCCACCCACATAAAGAGAACTTCCAAAATCCACCGCCTAATTTCTAATCAAACCAATTTATGTGCCTCACTCGCAGTGGCCGTAACTTCTCTAGTCCATTAATGTGTTCCCGCTGCTTGGATTCATTGACAAGCATCTTCAACTTCTTTGATGGCCATTAAAACCATTTGCCGATATACTGATATCTTTTTGTCTACAACCGCCAGACTGCGGTCCACTTCGGCGGCCCGTGGTTTGAACGGAATGCAGGATACTACGAGCACAAGGATAACTGCCAATCTTATAAGTTGAGTTACATAATTTTTCATAACCCGCTACCGGCGCCATTTTGTCGGTTCTCGATTAGGGATTAACTATGTATGTGATATGAATCCAGGGTTTCCGTTTCCAAAAGCTGCTGTAATCCCTTGTACCTGGGTGAGAAATGGAACGGCGTAACCTGTTTTACCCCGGCTTTACCTGCAATTCTTCCGGCTTGCCAAGCGGTGAGATGGCATTTTTTTTCGGCAATATCCCTGTCCCTTTCAAGAAACGCCGCTTCAATAAACAGGTGATCTGAGTTTTTAGCAAGTTCAATAATCTTTGCTTCATTTGATTTGCTATACGCAGCATCTACAATATATGAAACCTTCTGACCTGGAGTGATAAGAGCAATCCGCTTTGCGAGATCACCCAGGATGAACCTTTTCTTATATGAACCTTTCCTGCCGTATTTAACCTCAAATTCCGAATCAGGGTCTATATTATTATACAAAGCCTGTTTAAATTCATTTAGCCACGGACCGATATCAAGCCCGAGACCGGCAACACGCTCTTTTATTATATTTATGTGAAATCGTTCTTCAATGGTAAATCCGAGACAGGGAATACTATGATCAAGAATTTCAGCAGAAACGGATAGGACCGGTTCCTTGTGTAAAAAACCGTTAAAAGACTGCTTGATATCCTCTGAATTCGGGATAAATTGCTTTTGGCATACGTAATTTCTCGTGATCATACGATCAGGATGCACCTCGGTAACGTTCAATGCGAATAGATTACTGTAATGTTTAACAAGGTTCCATGAGTATCCGGCAAGCTTCCCCTCAACATTTTTCAAAAAACCTTCAGGACCATACAAATAAAGTTGGTGTTCGCGGCCAAGGAAAAGACGCAGCAACCTGTCAAACCCAATAAAATGATCCATATGCGTATGGCTGATAAAAACATGGCTGATTTTGAGAATATCTCTGGTCGAAAGTGAATAGATATCTCCCAGATCGAAAATTATAGCACGTTTTTCAAGAAGGAACGGGATGAATAGTCCGGGGTCATCAAACGGTCCGTTCACTAACCTGGGAAGGAAAGAAGGGCGCATTTTTAGGACAAAAATTTTGTTACTTGGCGGTTAATGCAAAGATATATTTCTTCGTCGGAACCAAATATGTCAACTACAACTTTATGGTTAATAAGAGTCTCTATTACAAAAGCGGTGACATAAAGGCTGGCAACATTGGGCTGTGTTGTAATATGTCTGAAAGGCGCATTTTGATAGTCGATCTCAAAGTCGTCGGCATGGCTTAGTTTTTCGAGACATTTTAAGATCTGTTCCTCGAGCACATTTTTATTTGTCGTTTCCACAAGCTTGTTTTCAATAAGCTTCATGGCAATGGCATTTGAAAGCGGTTCTATGCACTCTTTTATGCCCCCTATTATTTTTCTGCGAGCATACTCTTTTGAGGATTCGATTTTTGACAGGATCTGTGCTTCACGACTGCTTGGCCGAAATATTTTAGCCATAAGATGTTACCTTTATTTGCTGTTAATATCAGTTTTTTTTGCGGCAATAATAATGCCAGAAACTGACTATTGCAAGTAAAATATTCAGGTTAAACCTCTTCAATAACCATTTGACTGGTTTTCCCGCCGTTCCAGCGATTCCAGCGCAGCCGGAACGCGATACGATCAAAACCTTCCTTCATAGAACTACCGGTATTACCATTGAAATGAATGGCCTGAAAAGTTTTACCGGTGTTTCCTCCGGACTGTTTTAACAGCATGCGCCGATGATGTTTACCCACGATTTTCGAAGATACAACCATTATGTCCCTGGCCATAAAAATCGGCTCGGGGTTGCCGGTGCCAAACGGATTTAAAGATTCTATCTCGTCAATGAGACCCTTTGAAATATCATCAAAAGCGAGTTCATAATCAATGTAAATTTTTGGGATAAAATCATCCGGCTTTGTTATATCGCCTATAAAGTTTTCGAACTTTGATTCAAACCGCTCTATTTTTTCAGTCTTAATTTTCAAACCCGCGGCCATTGAATGACCGCCAAAACTTTCAAGATCATCGGCACAAGCACAAAGTCCATCATAAAGGTTTACTCCGGGAATACTTCTGGCCGATCCTTTTCCGATTCCATCTGCTGTAGAAATAAGCACCACAGGACAAAAATATTTTTTCATAACTCTGGAAGCAACAATCCCAAGAATCCCTAAATGCCAGTCCGGCCGGGATAAAACCAGGGTGTTTTTTTCGAGAAGTGAGGGATTTACCTTTAAATAATCTTCGATTTGAGACAGCATCTCAGTTTCTATGCTGCGCCGTTTCCGGTTCATACGGTCGAGTGAATTTCCAATCTGTTCGGCATCATCCATATTTTTGGTTATTAATAGTTCAACGGCCAGAGAAGCGTGATCTACCCTGCCTGCGGAATTTAATCTGGGTGCCAGACCGAAGACCACATCCTCACTATTCACGGCACGTTTATTAATTCCGCAGATCTCCATCAATGCTTTCACGCCCGGACGTGGACTTGAACCGATAATATCGAGCCCTGTCTTTGCAAGTATTCGATTGTCATTAGTAAGGGGAACCATGTCTGCCAGGGTTCCAAGTGCCACAAGATTGCATATGCTTTTTAAATTAGGCTCCGGTCGATTCTTCCAGAAATTTTGGTCACGAAGTTTTTTTCTGAGACAAATCAGAAGATAAAAAGCTACTCCAACACCAGCGAGATCACCAAAACCTGACGGGCAATCGTAACGCATGGGATTTATAACTGCAACCGCCGGGGGAAGGGTATCAGGCATTATGTGATGGTCGGTGATGATTACATCAATTCCGACCGCATTTGCCGCTGTAACGGCATCATGACTCCCTGATCCGCAATCTACGGTAATAATTAGGTTTATCTTTTTTGCCCATGCACAATTTATAATATGGCTCCTTTGCAGGCCATAGCCTTCTTTTATCCTGTGGGGAATGTAATATGATACATCAGCACCCACTGATCTGAAAAACTCCAAAAGGATTGTGGTTGCGGTAATTCCGTCAACATCATAATCGCCAAAGATTAAAATTTTTTCATTATGCGTAATAGCCCTTAGTATGCGGTGAATCGCGATATCCATATCTTTCAGGGTAAACGGAGGACTTAGATGATTCAATGAAGCGCTAAGAAAGTTTGAGGCGTCTTTCGGGGAGACAATTTTTCGGTTGACCAAAATTGAAGCAATGGCGGGATGGCAGTTTAGAATACCGGTAAGTTTTTCCACAGAACGACGATCAGGACGTAAAATTTGCCACTCTTTTTTCATTAAAAGACTATTTATCCTAAATTTAAGATTTGAGCAACAACTTATTTAGTTAGTGTCCATCCATAAATGGTAGATTTTGGTTTCCGGCAAGGCCCGAGCGAGTTTTCAACCGCAGGCATAGCGCGCTATTTCGAGGATTGAAAATGAGGGAGAACGGCGGCGGGGGCCGAAAGATGCCGTTTATGGATGGACACTAGTTAACTTTTCGTCCCTCAAGTAAACGCATTTGATTTCGGTGCAGCGTAGCGACGGCGTGTTTCTCTTGGAAACCGACTGACTGTTTGAAGGGCTTTAGCACGCGTTAGCCCGAGCCGAATGAAATTATGACTTAAAAAATCAATGGGATAATTTAGCAACGAATTGTTCTTAATAACTTTGGCGCGGCTCGGGCTTACGGGTGCTTAAGCACAAGTTTCAGTCGGTTGGAAAGAGATACACGCCGTGGCGGAGCGTTCTCTCTACACCAAAACCAAATGCGTTTACCCTGAGCTCACGTTCTTTTGCTCTTGACAAATAAATAATATCAATTTTTCCAATAGTAATTTGGGATTCTGCCTCGTAGATTTCAGACTCAAATCGGTTTGACTCAACAATTCAAGAATGGTAGCAAGTTCATCCGTTGTAAACATTTCAGACTTCAGAAGCATCTGGTAAACGGGATAAGGATTTTTAGGATTTTTAGCAATAACAAGATCTGTAACCGGTCGGCTTTTCTTTTTTGTATTTCTGCTTTTTGATCGTTGATTATCCTTTCCCGTCTGTTTTGAAAGCATTTGATCCCACGTTTCAAACTGTCCTAAAAGATCAGCGTCATAAGCCTGGATAGCAGGCATAATCCTGCTTTTAAATTCATGGAACTTAAGGCCGCCATGCCATTCCCGGCCATGAGGACTTTCAACAAAAGCCTTGACGAGGAATAGTCTTCTCATCTGATTTGTTATCGCGGCAAGAACCTGAAGCGGATGAAAATTATCGGCAAGAAGTGTATTCAGAAAAAAGAGCGATTTTTCAATGCTTCTTTCTGCAACGGCATTTGTTAAATCGTATATGGGGTCCTTTTTTGTACGGTTTAAAACAGACACAACATCATCGACCGTTATATTTTTTCTATTTCCCACATAACTGATAAGTTTCTGAAGATTATTTGAAAATGTACGCAGGTCAAAACCGGTCATTTCATACAAGGCCATGTATGCATCCTTATCCATTCTCTTTCCCACTTGATTAAGGATTGCGCTCATTCTTTCTGAAAGAACCGCTTCTTGAGCCATCTTGTCTGCCCGGCGATCTCCTTTGGGGACAGAACAGTCGATGATCATACCATGTTCAAGAATGGTTTTATAAAGTTTACGGCGTTTATCCGCCATGTCTGTGGTAATAATAAGATGGTTCCCTTTGGGAAATCCCTTTTCTACGGCGTGTTGCAAAAAAGCGGCATTATCTTCTTCAGAAGCGATGGCAAGACTGTTTTCCATGCAAAACGTCACGATTTTATCAATCCATTCGTCGTCACCGAAACGGTCAATATCGAGTTTAATGCTTTTGCTTCTATTTGCCTTACTCATATCATCGTATGAAAGATTTAACAGACCCATGAGGCTTAGCAAATATTTTGCAGCCTTTTTAATATCATCCGCATCATATGCTTCTTTTGCCTTTTCAAGAAGTTTGCCTTGATCCTGTTTTGAATAAAATATTTTGGAATCACAAATTGCAACAACCTTTGTGCCTGACAGAAGCGAATATGTGTTTGACCGCTCGATTGCTCCTTTAATATTATCATTTGTACCGTCAACCGGTTCATAGTTCAGGCTTCTTTTCTTCGCAGGTATCAATGCGTCCAGAAGCGCCTCAAGTGAATCTTTATATAGCAATTCCTGGCCGTAGATGAGATACACAGGCTTGAAATCACCGGCTTTCCTGTCTTTCAAATAACTGCTAAGCTCTTTGTAGTTAATTTCAGGCATGGTTTTCAATTGATAATTGAAGATTTTATAATAAATTCAGATGTCAGGTGTCAGTACCTTTGTTCATCATTCCTGACACCTGAAAACTTAAGATATGGAATATTTTTAAAAGCCGGATGTGCCCGGGAATAATAAAATGTAAGTCACCCCGGGATTTTTTTAAAAATAACAAGAATCACATAAATGCCAATTCCCACAGTTATTGCGCTGTCCGCCACATTAAAGGCAGGCCAGTGATAGCTCCCGATATAAAAGTCTAAAAAGTCAACTACTTTTCCAAAACGAATTCTGTCAATAAGGTTGCCAAAAGCACCCCCTAAAATTAGAGCAAAGCATGCGGAAAGCAGGGAATATTTCTGAGGTGTTTTTTTATAGAAGTAGAATATCAGACAAATGGCTAATGATGAAATTAAAAGAAAAAGCAAGTTACGCAGACCAGAGCTTTTATTCGCCATGAATCCGAAGGCGCCGCCGGGATTATGAATATGAGTGATGCTGAAGAAACCGGGTATAACCGTAATTGAATGGTAAAGCAAAACCGTGTTCTGGATTACGGCCTTTGTTATCTGATCAAAAATAATTACTAAGCCGGCGATGGCGGCAAGCTTTAGATATTTATTATGCTTAAAACCTGATCCGTTTGAGGCAAAGAAACTCGGACACACTTTTATAATATTCCTTTAATTGCCAATCTTCAATCACCAAGCGCCAATTCCTTGAGCACATTCTGACACCGGTTGCAAATCGTTGGATGTTCTGAACTTGTGCCAATAGAATGGTCATATATCCAGCACCGTTCGCACTTGTCACCGGTTGCAGGTTCAACCAGAATCGACAGGTTGTCTATATCCTGGCTCTCAAAAGCGCCGACAGGGTTCCCCCCATTAACCAGAGATGCTCCGGAAACAATAAATATGGTGCTTAATTCATTTTCATACGGGTAGAGCAAATCGTAGAGCTTGTTATCCGCATAAAGGGTAACAACGGCATCAAGGGAATGACCGATCAACTTTTTAACTCTGGCTTCCTCAAGGGCCTTTGTGACATCGCTGCGTACCTCAAGGATTCGTTCCCACTTTTTTGCCAGTTTTTCATCCTTCCATGCTTTATTTACTGCGGGAAGAGAAGTCAGGTGAATACTCGACGCATTTTCTTTACTTCCCGGCATAAAACCCCAGATTTCTTCTGCGGTAAAGACAAGTATCGGCGACATGAGCCTTGCCATGGTGTCCAGCAGAATGTGAATGACGGTCTGTGCGCTTCTTCTTCCGGCTGATTCAGGTGGTGATGTGTATAACCTGTCCTTAAGGATATCAAGGTAAAACGCCGAAAGATCGACAATGCAATAGTTGTAAAGCGCATGATAGATAATATGAAATTCATAGGTATCATAAGCTTTCAGTGTTCGTTCAATCAACTGTTGAAGCCTGTGTAGTGCAAACCTGTCAATTTCCGGCATAGAACCATAAGGAACGGCATTTTTTTCAGGATCAAAGTCATATAGATTTCCAAGCATGAATCTACTCGTATTTCTGATTCTCCTGTAGGCATCGCTCAACTGTTTCAAGATGTTTTCAGAGATGCGAATGTCATCCCTGTAATCAGATGCCGAGACCCAGAGACGGAGAATTTCTGCCCCGTGCTTTTTGATGACCTCATCCGGGGCAACCACATTCCCTAAAGACTTGGACATCTTTTTGCCTTGTGCATCAACAACAAACCCATGGGTCAATACCGATTCAAAGGGAGCCGCCCCTCGTGTCCCCACAGCCGTTAGGAGTGAGCTGTGAAACCATCCCCTGTGTTGATCGCTTCCTTCAAGATAAAGATCGGCGGGCCATTTCAGACGGGGGCGCCGTTCAAGTACCGCAGCGTGGCTGACACCGGAATCAAACCATACATCCAGGATATCGTCTTCTTTAACAAATGTTGTATTACCGCACTGCTTACAGACGGCATCTTGGGGAAGAAATTCTTTTGCATCTTTTTCAAACCAGATGTCAGCACCGTGCTCTTTAAATTTTTCATATACTTGATCTATTATTTCCTGATTTATGTACAATGCTTCACACTTTTCACAATAAAAAATCGCTATGGGAACTCCCCAGGCACGCTGCCTGGATACGCACCAGTCCGGTCTGTTTTCAATCATTCCGTAGATTCTTTCTCTTCCCCAGTGAGGTATCCATGTGACCTTGTCGATCTCTTCAAGTGATTTTTTCCTCAAGCCGGTTTTGTCCATGGAAATAAACCACTGGGGGGTGGCCCTGAAAATCACAGGCTTTTTACATCGCCAGCAGTGGGGATAAGAATGTTCCATTGTCTCTTGAACAATAAGAAGGTCATTTTCCCGCAATCTGGCGATGATATCCGTATTGGCCTTGAAAACGAATTGACCGCTGAAGAAATCGTCTTCTTCTGTAAAACACCCTCTGTCATCTACAGGGGAATACGCATCCAAATTATACAAAAGGCCCACATCATAGTCTTCACGTCCATGGCCGGGAGCGGTGTGAACACAACCGGTGCCGGCATCCAGAGTTACATGGGAGCCCAGGACAATTATGGACTTGCGATCATATAATGGATGGAGACACTCTTTTCGCTCAAGACGGTCCGCTCGAATTTCAGCAAGTATGGAGAAATCTGAAAAACCAAAGGTCTTCATACAGCTTTCCACAAGTTCCTTTGCCAAAATCAGCACATCGCCATTTTTCGTATCAACTGCGGCATAAATAATATCCGGATGAAGCGCTACAGCAAGGTTTGCCGGAAGGGTCCACGGTGTTGTTGTCCATATGACTACAAAAACTTTTTTATCCATTAGATCGGGAATCTCGGCGCTCAAATCATCTTTTAAGGGAAATTTTACAAAAATTGATGGTGATGATTCATCATGATATTCTATCTCGGCCTCAGCAAGGGCTGTTTTGCAGCTGCAGCACCAGTAAATCGGTTTTTTGCTTCTGAAAAGGCTACCTTG
>CAZKDT010000001.1:36470-37240 GCA_964551515.1 uncultured Desulfobacteraceae bacterium
CACTCCCGCGCGATGGTGGCTTCGTATTCGTAGTTCATAGTCAAATACGGATTTTCCCATTCGCCCATGACACCCAGGCGTTTAAATTCTTCACGTTGAATATCGATATATTTATTAGCGTACACCCGGCATAATTTTCTGATCTCCGCCTGGGTCATTTTTAATTTCTTTGACCCGAGTTCTTTTTCAACATTGTGTTCGATCGGAAGCCCGTGACAATCCCATCCCGGCACGTAAACAGCATCATAACCGGTCATTTGCCGCGAACGAACAATAATATCCTTCAATATCTTGTTGAGTGCCGTACCCATATGAATATGACCGTTTGCGTAGGGAGGACCGTCATGGAGTATAAATTTTTCACGGTCTTTTGAAGCCTGTCTGATCTTTTCGTATAAACGATTCTCATCCCAGATGCTTAGTTGCCCGGGTTCCCGCCTGGCAAGACTGGCTTTCATAGGAAATTTTGTACCGGGAAGGTTGAGCGTCTTTTTATAGTCCATGCATCCTCCAAATTAGTAACATTATTAGGGCGAAGTCATCAAGTATAGTTTTAGACTACGGAAACTACTTGCAAAACCACTTGCTGTCAAGAAAATAGGTGCGTTTTAATCAGATGTTGCTCAGCAAAAAGCCCGAACAATATCTTGTTCGGGCCTGTTGACGTTAATGGGACCGTCCGTTTTATTAAAACCTATCTCAAAAACAATCTAAGTAGTGCCTGAACGAAAACTGTCTTTTTTGCCAATATCTGCGTCAGACTCAAATTT
>CAZKDT010000002.1:0-30162 GCA_964551515.1 uncultured Desulfobacteraceae bacterium
CCTTTGGGCCTCCGGCTCCGCTTCTCTCCGAGGCGTAGGAGCGTGCCTTTACGAGCCGGAGGCCAGCCCGTAAGGCTTACAGGCCGGCTTCCGGCTCGTAGAGACTACAGCTCGGAAAGAATCAAGAAATATTTGGCACCAACGCACAAAGACTCGAATGAGTATATTTTGTTATTTTTCTTAGTGCCTTGGTAGTAAGAAAAGAAATTTACCACAAAATCCACAATTAAAAAACTAACGCAGGAGGATTAAATTGTACGGTCTTCAAGCAATAGCCGCTCACAACGGCTGGGCCATGGCTCTTGCGGGCGCTTTAATCGTCTTTTCCGGTCTTGTGATACTCTCATTCGTAATCTCTCAACTTCACAAGATATTGATGTTCTTCGAAAAAAAACCTGGCGATGTTCAACAAGACATGGAAAAACCCAAGGTTGCACCATTCGAAAACAAGGCCGGATTCTTATTACCCAAAACATTTCCTCAAAATATTAATGAAATTGCTCGGCTTTATAAACCGTTGGCTGAAACACTGGGTGAAACTTTTTATCTTTCCGAGCTTTATGAGATGTCAAGAAAAAATGATTTTCCACATCCACATATTACACTTACAGCTTTACGCGAATCTAAAATATTAGTCTCTGATGGCAATGGTGTTTTTACCTGGAATCTCCCCGCAGAACATGATGATATTGAAAATGTTTAAGGTTAATTAATGGAACTATTATTTCAATTTTTGTCAAACACCGGTTATTATCTGGCCGATTATCGAAATGTTATAATGATCGTGGTCGGTTGTTTATTTTTATATTTAGGGACTGCAAAACATTATGAGCCGCTTCTTCTCATTCCCATCGGATTTGGAATTTTAGTGGGTAATGTCCCTTTTTTCAAGGGGTTTGGACTTGGAATATATGAAAACAATAGTGTCTTGCATTATCTGTATTTCGGTGTGGTTACCGGACTTTATCCTTCTATAGTTTTTTTAGGTCTTGGGGCAATGACAGATTTTTCTTCTTTGCTGGCACGGCCAGTGCTAATGCTCTTGGGAGCCGCAGCTCAAATGGGAATATTTTTCACACTTATAGGTGCGTTGGCTTTCGGCTTTTTGCCCAAGGAAGCCGGTTCAATCGCTATAATCGGCGGCGCTGACGGACCCACATCTATATTTCTAACTGCCAAGCTCGCACCTCACTTGATCGGCCCGATAGCCATCGCCGCATATTCATATATGGCCCTGATACCTGTGATTCAGCCTCCTATTATGAGACTTTTGACCTCCCGAAAGGAAAGACTGATAAGGATGACGGAACTGCGTGAGGTGCCCAAGAAAGAACGCATCATTTTCCCTGCAGTAGGCGTTTTGCTCTGCTGTTTTCTCGCACCAGCGTCCATACCGCTTCTGGGTACTTTCTTTTTTGGAAATTTTCTAAAAGAAAGCGGCGTAGCCGACCGACTGGCTCAGACAGCCCGTACGGCTATTATTGATACAGCAACAATATTTTTGGGTTTAACAGTTGGCGCCAGTACCCAGGGTGATGTTTTTTTAACTCCAAAATCTGTGGGTATTTTCTTGCTGGGTGCCGTGGCCTTTAGTATAGCAACTGCATCGGGAATCATTTTTGCAAAAATTATGAATCTCTTTCTTAAAGAAAAGATAAATCCTCTTTTGGGGGCTGCCGGTGTATCTGCTGTTCCGGGTTCAGCCCGAGAAGTTCATTTGGTGGGTCAGTCTGAGGATCCCGAAAATTACCTTCTCATGCACGCCATGGCCTGCAATTCTTCCGGTGTTATCGGTTCCGCAATATGTGCGGGCATTTTGTGGAGTTTTTTGGTCGGACTTTAATTATATCCAGGAGAGATTTATGACTACGATCTTTCATGGCCTTCTTGTTTTAATAATTCCCGGTACCAGATTGAAAATTCGTACATCCCCTTGTACCTCTCATCATTATTAATAAGACCGAGGCAGATATCAAACACTCCCCTTCCATATGTATTGCTGTATTCTTCAAAACTTTTTGTCTGTAAAAACTCCTTGACAAGCGACTGCGTTGTTCGTTTGGTTCTGTCTTTTCTTATATCGATAGGATCTTTCGGCACCTGAAACGGGTCCCAGTTTTCATATCCTTTTTTACGAATATGTTTTTGGCGCCTTGATGACATACTTTCGAAAATCATCTTTTTTCTTCTTTCCTCATCTTCAGGTGAGATTTTATTCATTTTCCCTTCCTTTTTTTTCTTCGGCTTTTTTCGAGCTAACAATACCAAGATACTCTTCGTCAAAGTCTGTAAGAATCGCCATTGATAATGGTACAAGCATATCTGCCATTTTTACGTACTTTGTTTTTATTTCACGTACAAATTCATGGGAAATATCATAAAGCTTTTTTTGAATCATATCCAGATTAACCGCCGGATATGGTTTTCCCTCGACAAAGCCCGATTTTCCACAGGTATGACTGTGCCCTCCTATGGACGTCGGTATTCCGTAAAGCCGACACGTTATGGGTCTGTATTCATAAAGGTCACACATTTCATCATCATTGAGCAGAGGACACCTGACACGTTCGGCAGCAATATCCATGAGTATTTCTGTCTCGTTCTTGCCTGCCTTTTTACTTTTATACGCCTGTCTTTTAACCATGTGCGTTTTTCGATCAGCGCGATTGGCCTTTTCGATCAACTTGATTTTTTCTTTGCCCTTGATGGTTTTTTTAAACTGATAATTTATATAGATCGCTTCAATTAGCGTGAGATCAAACAGAGCATTACAGCAGTCTGCACATTTGACTTTACATGTTACACATTCCGGGTACCCTCTTTGTACTCTTTCAAACAATTCATCAGCTTGCTTTACCAATGTTTGATATTTTTCAAAAAATGGTTTAAAATCTATTTTCATAATTTAACTCCTGTTTTGTTTCACGTGAAACATTATTTTCCGATACAAAACCGGCTGAAAATTTTATCGACAACATCTTCCTTTGCAGTATCACCTATTATTTCTCCGAGACTTTCTATGGCCTCCTGGATGTCTATTGCGATAAATTCAAAAGATGTCTCTTTTCTTATTTCTGCGATAGCAGCAACGCAAAGCCTTAAGCATCGTTCAAGGGCTATTTTATGCCTCAAGTTGGGAATGATTTTGTTTTGAAGCTCAATACCATATTGCCCGATAGAATTTTTTGCGATTAAATCCTTAAGCTCTTTCAGTCCCCAGCCGTAAAGGGCTGAAATTTTAATCCTCGGCAGCATGTTCCAAGAATCGGGAATCTCAAGTTCAAAATCATCTTCCACGAGATCCGACTTGTTAATTACAAGTATCACCCGCTTGTTTCTTATGGTTTTATAAATGTTATAATCTTCATATGTTAGCAAATCACCAAGATCTACCATGAAAAGAATCAAATCGGAATCCTCAATATATTCCTGGGCCTTTCTAATGCCGATGACTTCGACCGGATCTTCCGTTTCATGAAGACCGGCGGTATCTGCAATTGTTACCGGAATCCCGTGGATATTCAATGTTTCTTCGATCAGGTCTCTGGTCGTGCCGGGAATAGGAGTAACAATTGCCCGATCCTCCTGAATCAATCGGTTCATTAGACTTGATTTGCCCACATTAGGCCTTCCCACAACAACCATTTTAAGTCCATTTCTTAAAACACGTCCATTTTCATATTTTTCAATAAGTTCTTTTAAATCATCAACAACCCGCTCTTCCAACTTTTTTATTATCCTGTTCGAATTTTGGATTTCTCCGGCATCCTCCGAGAAATCTATGCCAACCTCTGTCTCTACCAGAATATCAAGCAAATCTCCCCTTATCGATTCAATCTTGCTTTTTAATTTACCCTTTATCTGCGAAGTTGCTATTTCTAATGCTTTATCGGTCTTTGAATTGATAATATCGATAACTGCTTCGGCCTGTGTTAAATCAATCCTGCCGTTTAAATAGGCTCTTTTCGTAAATTCCCCGGCTTCAGCCAGCTTTGCACCCTTTTTTAAAACTAAATTTAGAATTGACGATAGTACAACTGGCCCAGAATGTGTGTTTATTTCAACAACATCCTCCATGGTGTAGCTATGCGGAGCCAGCATCACTGACAGCAGCACCTCATCAAGAACCCTTCCTTTTTCTTTATCCACAATATAACCATGATAAAGGCGATGGGACTTTAGAGAAAAACAAGGTGGTTTGTACGTTTTTCTTGACTCATCGGATAACGATGCGGATTTTTTAAAAATAGATTCAGTAATAGAAAAAGCGTCTTTGCCGGAGACTTTAATAATCCCGATTCCACCTCTTCCGATCGGCGTCGCTATTGCAGCGATAGTAGCATTGTCCATTTTTGATACGCCGGTTTGATACCTTTTACCTGAATATTCCAAATATCGAGATTGCCGAAGCCGTTTTTTGAAATATCCCGAAATGTTGATTTGGCCAATACAAGTCGGTTTCCCTCACTTTTCCTGCCATTGAAAAACACGAACGAGTATGTCCCAATTGCCCTTTTCCTCCGCTTCAATTCCGCAAACCAATTGTTGGAAGTTTCCAAGCTCATTTCTGCTTGCGTAATGAATTTTTTCTGGGAAATATTACGAGTTTCTTTAAAAAACCTTCTCCCCTGCTCTGAGTTCTAACCCTGTTGTCATCCTGCAATGCAATATGCACAATTCTTCGATCATGAGCATTCATTTGCCCTATTACTGAAGGTTTCCCGGTGGTTTTCACTTTTTCCGCCATCTTCACAGCCAGCCGTTGAAGGTTCACTCTTCTTTTCTGGAGGTAGCCTTCCACATCTATATGAATACTGACCCGTCCCTTTCTGTTCTTGTTGACAATTTTTTCTACGAGATGTTGTATCGCTACAAGGGTTTGCCCACGTTTACCGATAAGAACAGCAGAGTTTCCGCCTCGCACATCGAAAACAATTCTATTAGAATGTTCTTCAATCAATATTTTTGCGTCAGTGGTTATTAAATCGATTATCTTTTGCAAAGCTTCCCGGCCAACTTCCTTTGGATCATCATCAACACCGTGATCCACACCCACATCATGTGATATTTCTGTCTCTGAATCCAAACTTTCTACATTTTGTTCATATGACCTTTCATTTTGCTTCTCTTCATCCGGCGGTTCGAAAACGACCTTAGGAGACGGTGCAGGTAATTTGACACGAATTCGTGCTTTCTTGGTGCCAACCAGTCCAAAAATGCCGGTGGAACCATAAGAAATAACATCATGTTTAAGTTTTTCCCGGGGTATATTTAGTTCTTCACAGGCTTTCTTGACAGCCATTTCGACATTTTTATCTTCAAATTCCACACAACGCGACATTATATAACCTCCGTGATTAAGCTTTTTTCTTTTGAATATAGTACTGTTGGGCCATTGATATTATATTATTTACAAGCCAGTATAAAACGAGTCCCGAAGAAAAATTTATAAACATGACAGTAAAAACTAACGGCATCAACATCATCATTTTGGCTTGAGTAGCATCACCCATTGGTGGTGACATTTTCTGCTGTATAAACATGGAGCCACCCATGATTATGGTTAAAACCGGAATTCCGTACGGCGGTTCCATGAAGGGAATGGAAACATCAAACCTAAAAAGCCGGTCCGGAGCGGACAAATCATTAATCCACCAGAAAAATGGGGCGTGCCTCAATTCTATGGCTTCGTACAACATCCGATATAGGGCAAAGAAGATAGGAATTTGCGCGACCATGGGAAGACATCCACCCATTGGATTAACTTTGTATGTTTTGTATAACCCCATAACTTCTTCATTCATTTTTTTCTTATCATCTTTATATTTTTCCTTGATCTTTGCCATAAGCGGCTGAATTTTCTTCATTTCAGCCATTGATTTATAGCTTTTATTCCCAAGCGGCCACAGAATAATTTTGGTAAATAATGTTAAAAGAATAATAGCAATACCATAATTAGGAATAAAATTATCATATATAAAGTCCATTATCCACACACACGGTTTGGCGATTATATCAAACATACCAAAATTAACGGCTTTGACCAGATCATAATCCAGACTTTTCAAAACCTTCATGCTCTTTGGCCCAAAAAACAGTTTGTATTTAAAAACATCCTCGATACCGGGATTAATCACGCTTTCAGCCTGCACATACTGGTTTTGCAGTATATTGTTATCGATGTAAAGATGCATACTTGCGTCTACCGTTTCAGCCGGTATGATAGCGGACATAAAATAACGGTTTTGAACCGCCACCCATTTCACTTTTCCTGTATATGTGTTCTTATCCTTTATTTTCTTTGTCTTAATCTGTTTGAGTTTATTGTTTATCAGTGCGCTCGGACCTGCAAACCCGAACCGGCTTTTTTCTACTTCGGCCGGTCGCACTAAAGAAAGAATAATACTATCTTTAAGGGTCTTGCTGGAAAGGTTTTTAATGGTAACGCTAAGATCGATCATATAGCTTTCTGGTGAAAATAAATATTTCTTTTCAACAACCAATCCCTGAGGAGACGTCCAGACAAAAGAGATTTCTTTGGATTTGTTGTGGATATCAACAGAATCATCACCAAGGTCTCCTGAAAAAACCGCATCATTGATACCACTAAGACTATTACCTGCCAATCCCAATCTGATGGTTCCACCGGATATGTCCGGAGATATCATTTCAAGTAACGGTGAATCGACATCTATTGTTTGCCGGTAATTTTTAAGAACAAAACTTTTAAACACAGCCCCTTTTTCTGAAATCTTCACTACATATAAAGGCGTTTTGACCGTAATTGTTCTTGATGGTTTTTCCGGATGAGCATGGACCTTGTCCGATGGCTGCAATGTTTCGGTCACAACCTGATCTTTTTTTAATATCTCCGGCTTGTTATCTGTTTTCTGCTCTTTTTGCTGATCTTCTTTGGGTAGTTGATTTACTTTCTTTTCAACAAAGAAAACATTCCACAATATAAAAATAAGTAGGGAAAGTGCTATTGCAATAAATAGTCGAGCGTGTTCCATTATCTTCTCCAATATTCAGTAATTGCCAGAAATAATTTCCGGTCAGATAAAAATAAATTATTTCTATCCTTTAGGTGCAGAGGAGTAAATGTTTGTGTGGGATTGATAGAAGGCTGGTATATGTGTTCCCGTCTTAAACCGACAATGCATTCCAATACGTTTCTATCAGTTTTGTAGGATGTTGCAATTTAAGGAACAGAATCAATTCCTCCTGGATTAAATGGATGACACTTTATAATTCTCTTTAAGGCAAGGAAAAATCCTTTGATTAGTCCATAACGCGAAATAGCCTGATAAGCATATTCAGAACAGGTTGGATAAAAACGACATACAGGAGGCAAAACCGGAGACAATATCAATTGATATGCCTTTATCAAAAACAGGGGAATCATCAGAAATATTCTATTAATGACCACAACTCCTTGATATGCTATTGAATATATTTTGCAACGATAAAGAAACTTTTTTCGATGACAGAGCTGCTGCCTCTTTCTTTGCTATGATATTTATATCCCAATAACCTGTAATAATGTGCCTGTTTAGCCTAAAATATTCGCGAGAAAACCGTTTAATCCTGTTTCGTATTGTTGCGTTTCCAACTTTTCTCGTCACTGTTATCCCAAGGCACGTTCTTTGAAATCTACTCGGAGAAAATATAGCCACAAAATATTTATTTTGGGTTTTTTTTCCGACCTTTGACAATCGAATAAACTCTGATCTTTTCAGAATTCTGTCTGCCTTGGTAAATAAAAAGCGCAAAAGGTGTTTCCCTCTGCAACCTGTTGCTATTTATTGATTTTTTTTATTCCTTATATCAACAGCTACGCTTATTATACTGTTAAACGGTTTCTTCCCTTAGCTCTTCGTCTGTTTATAATTCTTCTTCCCTTTTTTGTTGACATCCTTTTTAAAAACCCGTGTGTTCGTGCACGTTTTATTCTGCTTGGTTGATATGTTCTTTTCATAATGTAATATCCTTAACTAGTGCCCATCCTTGATAATTGCCCAAAAAGAAAACGATTCTTTTCCTGCCGTCAAAACAGGGTAAAATTTATTAACTGAAATCTAATTATGAAAGCACAAGCTTTATATATTGTCAATACCCAAAAAAACATGAAACTAAATTGTGCATTAACTTTTTTCTGAAGAAATAAATTTGCAATGATTATAATTCGCTATCGAAACGTTTTTATAACTGTCTGCTTCCAAATCATATATTTAAAACATGAATGGTCTTATTCGTTGTTTTTTCTTAAGGCTCACTAACCTGCTCAAACAGCCAGACTTTTCACATTTTATCACCCGTTGGCTCCATAATTTGTTGAAATGTTACATTCAAAAGTAACTACTCAATAAGTTCCGGGTTGCTAATTTTAGTTTGATTCTCGCTTGTTAAATGGTTATTCACCACGAAGTGCGCGAAGAAACACGAAGTCATTTTTTTATTGCATTTCTTCGTAGCCTTCGTGATTTTCGTGCTAAGACAATCATAATGCTATGTTTGCACGCAGTCCTGAAACACAGACCATCTCCGGACTTTTTGAGAACTTACATTCAAAACAATTAAGGCGCTGTTAATCTTTTAGAATTTCTAAAACATCAAATTCTTCCATATGAAGTTGTGAATTGGGATATATTATAATCTGTTTTCCGATAATTCGTTCAAGGGAAACGATAAGATGGTTTTCCTCGCCATGAAGCAGTTCGGCAATTTCAGGATTCACTCTTAAACTCACTTTGACTCCCATCATGTATCGTGATTCACGGAGTATCTCCCTGTATATATTATAACATATTGTCTGTCTTGATATGAGGTACCCTTCACCGTCACAATAAAAGCACGGCTCACATAAAATCTGGGTAAGGGGCTTCCTGATCCGCTTACGGGTCATCTGTACCAGGCCCATCTCTGATATAGGAAGAATATGAGTTTTACTTTTATCCTTTTTAAGAACCTCCTTTAGTGCATTAAAAACTTTCTCCTGATTAGACTTTTTTCCCATATCGATAAAATCAATAATTATAATACCCCCAATACCCCGAAGTCGGATTTGATAGGCAATTTCCTTTACAGCTTCTAGATTGGTTTTCAAAATTGTTTCTTCCAGGTTATACTTGCCTACAAAGCGTCCGGTATTTACATCGATTGCCACCAGAGCCTCTGTGTGTTCTATTACAATGTAACCCCCTGATTTTAGCCATACCTTCTTTTTTAAAGCACGAGAAATGTCACCTTCTAAATTGTAAGCATCAAAAATCGGTTCCAGGCCCTCATAAAACTCCACCGAATTTTTTAGACTTGGAACAAACGAGTCAAGAAACGTAAGAATAGACTCATAACCGGAACGGGAATCGATGATAAGTTTTTCAGCTTCGTGCATCAGCAAATCCCGCACGGCACGAAGGCTAATTGTAACTTCTTTATGCAAAACAGACGGTGCCGGGGCTGTCTGATATTTTTTTTGTATGTTTTCCCACAAATTGTTTAAAAACACCATTTCATATGAAATTTTTTCTTTTTGAATATCTTCCGCAGCAGTTCTTACGATATAACCAAAATTGTTTCTACGCAAAGATTCAATAATTTCCTTTAGGCGATTCCGCTCAGTTTCATCCTCTATTTTGCGTGATATTCCTATATGATTAGATGTTGGCATCAGGACGATAAAACGCCCTGGTAGAGATATATGGGTTGTTACACGGGCTCCTTTAGAACCTAAAGGAACTTTAGCGGCCTGAACCATTATATCCTGACCTTCTGTAATCATTTCCTCTATATGATATTCACAGTTAATCAAGGAGGTAGAAAGGCCGGACCTATTAATATTAAGGGAATCCTCTTTATCCTCATTCCTTTCTATCAAAAGATTTTCAACTTCACTAAACCTTCCGTTATTTATATCCCTTACATATATAAAAGCGGCCTGCTTAAGCCCGATATCAACAAAAGCGGCCTGCATACCAGGTAGAACCCGCTGTACCTTCCCTTTGTAAATATTGCCGGCGATATCTGAAACATCTCCACGATCGATAAAGAGTTCCGCTATGTCCCCATCCTCAAGAAGTGCAACCCGTGTTTCATGTTCCGCTACATTTATAATTATCTTTTTATACATCGTTTTTATTTCCTATACGTCAGCATTGACCAAGCCTTGATACCCTAAGATAATTTTACAATAGCGGCCTGTTTTATTTCTTCCATGGGCATACAGAATATTTTTTCCATAACTTCAAAAGGTCTCACAGTTCTACCCGGTTCTGATCTTAGAGTCATCTTCAGTCTATTCGGAGCAGACAACTCTATTTTTAAAACCATTTCTTTTAAATCTATCTTTTTTGATTTCCTTTTTGGTCTGATTCGCGTAATAACAAACTCCCGGCTGTCTATAAAATATTTTAGTTCTTGTTCATCAAAAAAACCATCTTTTTTTGTAACCATATAGCTTGCTGACAACGACATCTTAGAGACAGATTTTGCTGGTACAATCTGACAGTTAAAAACAGCAAGACCTTTGGGAAGATTTTGATTTAAAAGATCTATAATACTTTTTGGTTTAACATCTCCGCGCAATGATAAATAAAAAATTTCGTTCAGACTTTCCAAACCAACAGGAAGCGAATCTTCGAATGAAATTTTCGGCTTTGGATGAAAACCTTCTGTATATTTAATTGGTATCCCTGCGCGATTTATGGCACGCAAAAAAATTTTTACCATTTCAAGATGCCCAAAATACTTTGCCTGGCCTTGTTTTGAAAACGATATCTTCAGTTTTTTATAAAATGTCTCTTTAATATCGTCTGTGGATGCCAATTTTTCTTTAAATACCCTCTCCTCACAGTTGTTAAATACCTTAGGCCCAATAATTTTAAAGTCACAAACACCGCAGTTATTACAATCACCACTACGACAATCAACAGTATGTTCACCCTTTTTAGCTTTTTTTAATTCGCTCTTTAAAAAATCTTTTGTAACCCTTGTATCAATATAATCCCACGGCAACGGTTCTTCTGTATTTCTTATACGTGTTGTATAAAAATCGATATTCACACCACTATCACATAGAGCTTCTTTCCATAATTGATACTTAAACTTATCGCTCCATCCGTCAAATTTACACCCTTTTTTGTATGCATTCACCAGTAATCGACTTAGGCGCCTGTCACCACGAGCCCAAAGACCTTCAAGTATGCTGACTTCAGGATTTTGCCATTTAAATTGAACCCCGTGCATTTTAAGGTTGCTTTTTAACCATTGTATCTTTTTTTTGGAATCGGCCAAAGAAATCTGAGAAGCCCATTGAAAAGGAGTGTGGGGTTTTGGAATAAATGTTGCCACACTTACATTGAGCTTACCTCTTCGTCCGTTAGGTCCTTTGATCTTGATCAGTTTTTTTACAAGATCAACAATTGCCTTCAAATCATCATTTGTTTCGGTGGGAAGACCGATCATAAAATAGAGTTTTATCACCTGCCAGCCAAGGCTGAATGCATTTTTGATTGTATTTTCAACCTCTTCTTGCCTAATGTTTTTGTTAATAACATCCCGGAGCCGCTGGCTACCGGCTTCCGGTGCTATGGTAAAACCTGTTTTTCTAACTTTTTTAACAAGCTGCATAAGTTCCGGTGTTAATGTGCCAACACGCAGTGAAGGTAATGAAACCGCAATGCGTCGGGATCTATAACGATCCATCAGACGGTCCATGAGGGGAAATATACATTTATAATCCCCGGTGCTCAATGATAAAAGAGACATGTCCTCATAACCGGTTGACGCAATACATGCATCCGAGATAGACAATAGAGTTTCTATGGATCGTTCACGGACTGGACGATATATCATTCCGGCCTGACAGAATCTGCATCCCCTGGTGCAGCCCCTAGCTAATTCAATTCGAAGACGATCATGCACCGGTTTGCCGTAAGGAATTATTGGTGCATCCGGAAAAAGCGCATGGTCAAAATTATCAACAATTGCTCTTTTAACCGTCTTATAGTTAGCAAATTCGGGTACAAGTGTCTGAAAACCGTTTTCATCATAGTTGGGTTTAAAAAACGAGGGAATATATACACCTTCTATATGGGACCAGTTTCTCAAAAGAGTTTTTTTATCGTGGTTACCGCTCGCTTTCCATGTAAGCCAGGCTTGGGACATCTCCAGGATCACGTTTTCCCCGTCTCCCACCACAATGGCATCAAAAAAATCCGCCACCGGCTCCGGATTGCAAGTGCACGGTCCTCCTGCAATAACAAAGGGGTGTGAATCATCTCTTTGTCTTGTAAAAAACGGTATATGTGCTAACTCAAGAATGTTAAGCATATTAGTATGGTTAAGCTCGTAAAGCAAACTGAAACCGATGATATCAAACCGGTCAATTGGCTTATGAGATTCCAGGGACATCATCGGGATGCCGGAGGATCTGAGGTGGCTTTCCATATCGGCCCCGGGAGCAAAAACCCGTTCCGCAACAATCTCACGGTGACGGTTAAGAATATTATAAAGGATCTGAAGACCAAAATGCGACGTGCCGATTTCATAGAGATCCGGAAAAGCAAGCGCAACACATAAATTGACCTTGCTATGATCTTTTTTAATCGTGTTTATTTCCGAGCCTAAGTACCTGCTGGGTTGTTCTACCAGCGGCAAGATGTCTTGAATTGTTTTTATGCTCATGATATGTGGTTTTGATGGTTCACGGTTATAATTGGTCGGTTCGTTGAGACAAATCAGTTTCAAACGAGCATCAAGTATAATAAAATTTTTATATCAGTATAACGGTGTGTAACATGACAAAAATAAAAATACAAAACAAACGGGTCTTTTTAGTGTTTGTCTCTCTTGTTTTTTTTATTATGTTTCTTGTTAAGCTCCCGGACGGCGTTGGCGCTGAAAACCTTCGGGAGAGTGCTGTTGTAGTTGCCGTTAAAAAAGTCACACCTGTGGTTGTTAACATAAGCTCAGAGTTCGAGGTTCGCAAGCGGGTAAATCCTTTTTCCGGATTGGGCATGGATCCTTCTTTCGAAAATTTTTTTAATGACTTTTTTGATCCCGGATTTGAACGACGATACAAACGAACCAGCTTGGGATCCGGCGTCATTATCGATGGAAAGCGGGGGTTTATCCTAACCAATAAACACGTTATCTTGCAGGGCAAAACCATAACGGTTGCACTTAAAGACGGACGAGAGTTCACGGCACAGATTGTGGGGGCCGATTCCGACTCTGATCTGGCAGTATTGCGTATTTCTTCCCCAACAGCTCTGCCTGATATTACAATGGGCGATTCCAGCAATTTGATGATCGGCGAAACCGCAATCGCCATCGGCAACCCTTTCGGCTTTTCCAATACCGTAACCACCGGTGTTATCAGCGCTACAAACAGGAGCGTTAGGACCGATGACATGGTCTACCATGATTTTATACAGACCGATGCTTCAATTAACCCGGGCAATAGCGGAGGACCCCTTCTGAACATAAACGGAGAACTTATCGGTATAAATACCGCCATATATGCCAAAGCTCAGGGCATCGGTTTTGCCATACCCATCAATACCGCCAAAAGAATTGTCTCCGATCTTATAAGATACGGAGAGGTTATACCGGCGTGGATCGGCATCACCATACAGGATATTGACGAAGATCTTGCATGGTATCTAAAAGCATCCGCCATCAACGGCGTCCTGGTCAAAAAAGCGGAAATCTTCGGACCTGCCCGTAAAGCCGGCATCCGCGAAGGTGATATTATACTTTCAATTAATACCAGCGACATTACTTCTGAAAAAGATTTCCATAGAGTGATGATGGCTCTTTCTGCCGGAGAAAAAATTGATATAACGGTCTGGCGGAAGGGCAAAACCAAAACGATTTCAGTAAAAACATCGACATTCCCAAAAGAACTGGCTCTGGATCTTGCTTACGACCTTCTGGGGATTTCTGTTGAAGATCTTTCAAAAAAAAACCGTTACATCTATAAAGCGTTGGCAAAACAAGGCGTTATGATTTCAGATGTTAATCGACAATCTTTCCTGGCTCATATCGGAGCAAAACCCGGAGACGTTATACGACAAATAGACGACATACCCATTAAAAATATTAAAGACTTTGAGCAAGCCATCATAAAATACCGCCAAAAAAATTCTCTTGTAATCGTTTTACAGCGAGGAAGCCAACTCTATAATATTACCATAAAATTATAAGTGGAGATTCTTATGAAACGTATCAAAATAGTGCGACTATTAAAATCAAAAGTTCCCATAAATAAAGTTCTTATAAAGGGATGGGTTCGAACCCGCCGTGATTCAAAGGGTTTTTCGTTTATTGAAGTCAACGACGGCTCTTGCCTCAAGAATATACAGATCGTTGCTGATAGCTCCTTAAATAATTACATGGATCTCACCAGACTTTCAACAGGATCAGCGGTAATTATCAGCGGTAAACTTGTGGAATCAATGGGTGCCGGACAGAAATGGGAAGTTCTCGCGGACAGGGTTGAGATTGTCAGCCTTGCTCCCGATTCATATCCTTTGCAGAAAAAACGTCATAGCGACGAATTTCTAAGAACAATTGCCCATTTAAGACCCAGAACCAATAAATACGGCGCGGCGTTTAGAATAAGATCTGAGCTTTCATATGCCATCCATAAATTTTTTAGGGATAGGGGTTTTAAATATATTCATTCTCCTATCATAACCGGTTCCGATTGTGAAGGCGCAGGTGAATTGTTTCGGGTAACCACCCTGTCTCCGGAAAATTTGCCAAAAAAAAACAAAAAGGCCGACTATACCCAGGATTTTTTTGGCACCGAGGCAAATTTGACAGTCTCCGGGCAGTTATCCGCCGAGATGTTTGCCCTGGCTTTGGGTGATGTTTACACCTTCGGCCCCACGTTCAGAGCTGAAAATTCTCACACCAGCCGGCATGTTGCCGAGTTCTGGATGGTGGAACCGGAAATGGCGTTCTGCAATTTAGAAGAAAACATGAGTTTGGCCGAAGAGATGATTAAATATCTCACCGTCTTTATCCTCGATGAGTGTATTGATGATCTTGAACTATTTGCGAAATTTGTGGACAAAAGCCTTTTGTCGACTCTGGAAAACGTTTCTTCTTCAGATTTTGAGCGGCTTCCCTATCAAACAGCTGTAGAAATATTAAAAAAATCCGGGAAAAAATTTGAATATAACATCGATTTTGGAAGCGACTTACAAACCGAACACGAGCGTTACCTTACAGAACATCACTTTAAAAAACCTCTGATTGTCTTTGATTACCCCAAAACCATAAAACCATTTTACATGCGCGTAAACCATGACAATAAGACTGTTGCGGCTATGGATGTTCTGGTACCGAAAATTGGAGAAATTATTGGCGGAAGTCAGCGCGAAGAACGATTAGATATGCTTGAAAAACGAATGGACGAGACGGGAATGCCAAAGGACGCTTACTGGTGGTACCTGGACTCCCGCCGATTTGGAAGCGTAGAGCATAGTGGTTTCGGTCTTGGATTTGAACGACTTCTTATGTTTATGACCGGAATATCCAATATCAGGGATGTGATCCCCTTTCCAAGAACGCCGAACAGTATAGAATTCTGATTGTTTTTATTTATCTGAAGTCTCTTAACTCTACAACAACGTTTACCACTCCGTCATTCCGGCGGAATCAAGTAGAACGATTTGAATAATGGCTATTTTAGTTCATGGTCATAGGTCGATTTCTGAATGCCGGATTAAGTCCGGCATGACAGAATCCAAAATTTGGTGTTAACGGTAAGTTTCGTTGTAGGGTTAATGTTTTTTATTTTTTCATACATCTTAGTTTTGCAAGGTCTTCGGCATAACCATATAGGTGCAGACCTTTGCTTTCAACAATCATTTCACCGTCTTTCACACCGATTTGCCCGGCCATATAGTTCTTAAGATTCTGAATGCCGGCCAAATTTGCCGGAAGTCCTCCCCATAAATCCCATGATCGAAAATATATAATAAAATGTAGCGCTCCATCCTGAATCCGTGTATCAATAGATCGCAGGCAAGGCGGATCTAAAAGTGTGAGATCAGACGGGTGTGCAACCTGTAATACCATTTGATTATTCCTGCTCCCGTATGCTTTATATGTCTGAATAATCCACTCGATTTGGTTTAGATACAGCTTCCCGTTTTCTTCAAAAACAGCCTGTCCGTCAACCTGTCTTTTATCTATTATTTCAATATGTCCCTGTTCCCACCACGCAAGCTTATCACCCGTAAGAGGGGCTTTTGTTAATCTTTCACCATAAGTATAAGATTCGCCGGGCTCTTTTTGCCCGGTCATCAAATACTCAATGTATGATCGTTGATATCCCTCCCCACCAAAAATATAATCATACTCCACTGGACTAGGGATTCCACATGCGGAAGGGATGTCTGGTAAAACCGGTTCTGAATATGGGTGCATGACATGACCCAAAAAATAATCATATTCAAGTCTTGTCTGCCCGGCATAACTTCCTCTATCTATTTTAAACCGTCGTCCATGATCGAGAATATCATGAACGGCCTGAAACCAAAGGTCCGGTAAATCTCTTGCTTTAATCTTATGAATATACATGGTTATATTTTTTTATATAATAGTGATGATTCTTTTTTTGGATAGAAAAATCATCAATTAAAAAAATTTTAATCCATATCCTATATATCCAGCATGCTTACTTCAAGGGCATTATTGTTTATAAATTCTCTTCTGGGTTCAACTTGTTCGCCCATAAGAACTGTAAAAATTTCTTCCGTTTCAACCACATCCTCTACTTTAACCTGTAAAAGGGTTCTTTTTCCCGGATTCATTGTGGTTTCCCATAACTGGTCGGGATTCATTTCACCCAGGCCTTTGTATCTTTGAATGCTGAGCCCTTTTTTTCCTTCTGTTATCATTAAAGATAGAAAACTTGCTTTGTCTGGTATGCAAACCGAATCTGTTTTATTGTCTTTATTAAAAACAAGAAACGGCGGATTATCATATTTCAAAATATTTTTGGCCAGGACAATGAGTTTTTGAAAATCATTTGAATAAACAAGACTCCGGCCTATGGTTACCGGTGTAACATTTTTGCCGGCCAAATCCATGGAAACTTGTTTTTGGTTTCCGTTAAAGGGGGGCCTAACGATCATTTCATAAATGTTTCGTTCCTCATTCCATGTTAATTCACTGACATTATATTTTTTTTCCGTTAACATTGTTTTTAATTTCAACATATTTTCTTTGTTTTGAAGAAAATCTTTATTTTCAACCTCTTCTTTTATGAGTATTTCTATCAGATCATTCTGAAGACCACGTTTTTCCATCCGTGACATAATTAAAAAATATTCAGAAAGATCGGATATAAAAAGATATAATTTGTGTTCCGGAAGCACGGTTTCATCTTTCCCAATCTTAATATCTTTTTTATTACACACCCTCTTTAACACATGATCATTAAAATCTTTTTCATTTTTTAGATAAATTGCACTTTTTCCTTTACCGACTTTAAATAACGGGGGTTGAGCGATGTATAGATAGCCCTTATTAATCATTTCTTTCATATATCTGTAAAAAAATGTCAACAAAAGCGTTCTGATATGAGATCCATCAACATCAGCATCCGTCATAATAATGGTTTTGTAATATCTGATTTTATCAATATCGTATTCTTCTTCCCCCACACCGGTACCCAGAACAGTTATAATATTTTTTATTTCCTCGCTGCGGAGAACCTTGTCAAAACGCGATTTTTCAACATTTAATATTTTACCCTTTAGCGGTAAAATCGACTGAAACTTTCTATCCCTACCCTGTTTGGCACTGCCCCCTGCAGAATCCCCTTCCACAAGAAAAAGTTCTCTTTCAGAGGGTTCTGAAATCTGGCATTCAGCAAGTTTTCCAGGAAGCGTTGAATCAATCAAAGCTCCTTGTTTTCTGGCCAAATCCCGGGCGCGTTTTGCCGCATCTCTTGATCGAGAAGCATCAATAGCTTTCGCAATGATTTTTCTTGCTACTGCCGGATTTTCTTCCAGGAAAATATTTAATTTTTCGTTTATAAGAGATTCAACGAGTCCTTTGACCTCGCTATTTCCAAGTTTTGTTTTTGTTTGACCCTCGAACTGGGGGGATTTTATTCTAATACTTATAACCGCGGTCAATCCTTCTCTAATATCCTCACCATTAATCTTTGCCTGAAGATTTTTTGGAAGATTTCCATTGCTCGCATATTGATTTATGGTACGCGTTAACCCCGCCTTAAAACCTATAAGATGAAATCCTCCCTCTATTGTGTTGATATTATTAGCAAATGAAAATATTTTCTCGTTAAATGTATCATTATACTGGATGGAAACTTCTATCTGAACTTCGTTTTTTATGCCCTCTATAAAAATGGGTTTATGAAGCACTACATTTCTTCTGTTAAGATATTCAACAAACGAAACAATACCCCCTTTATAAAAAAACTCATCCTTTTTGTCCGAACGTTCATCTTCTATTAATAATTTTACCCCTTTATTTAAAAAAGCCAGCTCCCTTAACCTGCGAATCAATATTTCATAACTAAAATTATCCGTCTCTAAAATTTCAGTGTCAGGAATGAAATGTATTTTCGTGCCCCGTTTCTTTGTTTTACCTATAATACTTAGGTCTCTAATCTTTTTACCTTTTTCAAAGCTCTGATAATAAATATTTCCGTCAGTATACACTTCTACTTCCAATATTTTAGAAAGTGCGTTCACCACTGAAACACCTACGCCATGTAACCCTCCGGAAACTTTATAGGAATGGCCGTCGAATTTTCCTCCTGAATGAAGTTTTGTCATTACAACTTCAACGGCGGGCATATTCTCTGTTTTTTGAATTCCTACGGGTATTCCTCTTCCATTATCTTCAACACTGACACTATTATCAGTATGAATGGTAACAATAATCTTATCACAATATCCTGCCATGGCTTCATCAATACTATTGTCTACAACTTCATATACAAGATGATGAAGCCCTTGGATATTGATATTTCCAATATACATCGCTGGCCTTTTTCTCACAGCTTCGAGGCCCTCGAGAACTTTTATATTATCTGCGTTATATATTTGTTTTTCTGTATTCATATTCTCATCGGCATATTTACACTAATATAGGTATCGTCATTTTCCCCTTCTATCAAACACGGTTTTTCTTCATCAATTATATGAACAATGACTTTTTCAGAATTTATAACACTGAGGGTATCGATAATGTATTTTGGATTAAACGCAACTTCAATAGAATCACCTTTAAAATCTATATCCATATCTTCTTTTGATTTACCAATGTCGGGATTTGTGGTTCTTATAAAAAGTTTGTTATCAATAAAATTAAAAATAACTCCTTTATAATTTTCAGAAGATAAAATACTCATTCTTTTCAGCATCATCAAAAACATATTTCTATCTATATGAAGCACATGAGAAGCACCTTTTTTTATTATATCGGCATATTCCGGAAAATCTCCTTCAAGAAGCCGTATTATTATTGTTTCTTGGTCTTTTTTTATTATAAAATTATTGTTTTTAATACCCAGTTGAACCATCCCTCCAGGATCAAGAAACTTAACAACTTCATTCATGCCCTTTTTTGGGATAATTATACCTTGTTCTTGCGGAAGTTTGATATCCTTTTCATAAACTTGATCGATCTTTGAAAGCCGGTTGCCGTCAGTTGATACCATCCGAACTATATTTTTATCGTCCTCATGAATAATTTCAAAATATATTCCCGTAATATGGGCCCGTTTTTCATCAGAAGAACCTGTAATAATAATCATTTTTTCTATCATATTTTTAAATGCGCCCGAATCGATATTAAAAAATTCAACATCATCTATATATGGCGTCTCAGGAAAATCCTCAGGATTCATTCCAACAATATTATACTCAACTATTTTATTTCCTATTTTAATCCAGTGATTTTCAATTTCATCAATTTGTATTTCATCACTCGGAAATTCTCTTACAATCTCATAGAATTTTCTCGAATTAATAACTATGGCTCCGTGTGATTCAACTTCTGCAGGATATTGTCCTTCAAAGCCTGTTTCAAGATCGGTAACTACTATAGTTATGCCATAATCAATTGCATTTATTAAAATATTTGTTGTTATTTCCAGGTTGCTTTTTCTTCCGGTTAATCCTTGAACTTTTGATAATACATCAACGATGTCTTGTTTTTTAATTTTAAATTTCATTATCAGTTCCTTTTAATACTTTATTATATAATATTTATAATATTAAAGGATGTTAATAAATATAATAACTTTTGAAGCTCTTTATTTTATAGTAATTTTTGTATAATATTATGAAATACAACAATTGGAAAAAAATATAAAAATAACGAGTTTTAAAGAAATTAAAAATAATTGTTAATAACTAACAAGTTATTTAAAAGATATATTTTTAAATAGCAAAATTTGATTGTTTGCTAAAAGTTGATATTTTTGATAATATAAGATATACAATATATAGTATATGACTTATTACATATATACTGTTTATATTTTTTTCACAAGAGTTTTTATGAATTTGTAAAACACGAAATTATAAAGAGTTTGTTCCTTATTGTTTTATATTTAATATTAAATTTATATTTATATAACAACATATTAGACTACAAAATGGTAACATCTCAATAAATTATGGAGAAGTGACATAAAATTCTTTTATAACCAACCATGAGATTTATTGCTGATTTTCATGTTCATTCACATTTTTCAAGGTCAACGGCGAAAAACCTTGATTTTGAAAACCTATACATAGCAGCCCAGTTAAAAGGGGTAACGGTTATTGGGACCGGTGATTTTACCCACCCGGGATGGTTTGCAGAAATTAAAGAAAAACTGGTTCCGGCTGAACCCGGACTTTTCAAGTTAAAGGAAAAAATCGCAAAACTATGCGATCAACAGGTTCCCCTATTGTGTCGAGGAAACGTTAGGTTTATACTGGTTTCTGAAATAAGTAATATCTATAAAAAAAATAAAAAAACCCGTAAAAATCATAATCTTGTATTTTTGCCAACCCTTGAACTTGTAAAAAATTTTAATTCAAAATTAGATAAAATTGGGAATATTAAATCTGATGGCAGGCCGATTCTTGGCCTTGACGCCAGAGACCTTCTTGAAATTCTTCTCGAGACTTCCGAAAAGGGGTTTCTAATTCCTGCTCATATCTGGACCCCATGGTTTTCACTTCTTGGGTCAAAGTCAGGATTTGATTCCATTGAAGAATGTTTTGAAGATCTTTCATCTTATATATTTGCAATTGAAACCGGTCTTTCATCCGATCCGGCCATGAACTGGAGAGTATCCTCTTTGGACGGACGGACATTGGTTTCAAATTCGGATGCGCACTCCCCATTAAAACTCGGTCGAGAAGCAAACATTTTTAATACAAAACTTTCCTATTCATCCATTAAAAAAACCATTAAAAAAGGAGACCCAGAAAGTTTTATCGGAACGTACGAATTTTATCCTGAAGAAGGAAAATACCATATTGATGGACACCGGAAGTGTGGTGTTAGTTTTTGGCCGAAACAGACCCGAAACCATAATGGAATATGTCCTGTATGTGGCAAACCGTTAACCCTTGGTGTTTTGTACAGAGTAGAGGAACTTTCGGATCGGTTGGAAGGTGAGAAACCCGAAAAGGCCCTTCCTTTTTTTAATATTATTCCACTAATGGAAATATTATCGGATGTATTGGAAGTGGGTTCCGGATCAAAGAAGGTGATGAAAAATTATATAACCTTACTTGAAAAGTTAGGACCTGAACTTGAAATTCTGAATAATAAAAAAAAAGAAGAAATTAATTCGGCAGGCGTTGCGTTGCTGGGCGAAGCAATTTCTAAAATGAGGCAAAATAAAATCGTTCTTTTACCCGGATATGACGGAGAATATGGAAAAATAAAAATTTTTGATCTTCAAGAACGGAAAAAACTGCTCGGACAAAAAGAGCTTTTTTTTATTACGCCATCGAAATCTGATAAAAACAAAACACCCAAGATCGTATTACCAAAAACCAGCCAACCAAATTCACCAAACGGTACGCATTAAGAAAGTAGTTTAAAAAAAAGATGGTTGTTTTAATCCGTTGAATAAAGAAAACCGTGTCAATTTAGAACTGTTTGAGTTGAACAAGGAACAGCGCCGGGCGGATAATATATCGTTTACTGATAAACATTTCAGTACAGCAGAATCCTCATTTACCAGAATCCCCAAACCCTTTGATGAAAGATTCCTTAATTTAAGAGGTCAGTTATAACTTATGAAGGTTAATATGTTTAATGGTCAAATAAGCGGCAGAAAAAAGCTCCACACGAAAGACAAAATCCGGTTCGATTGCCACCCCGGGGAAAAAATTAAAAATCTGAAGCGGTCAGATGTCGAACTGATGAAGTTTGGCTTTGACTGAACAAAGTTTTTTCTTGCTGGACCCGAAACTTAATTTGTGCCCGATAAAGATTCATGGCTGGGCACCAAATTTATCGATCCGCTTTCGAGTCAGCCAACAAGAATGCCTACAACAGCTCCAGTCATACAAGTAGCCAGGGTTCCGGCTACGATGGAGCGGAACCCCAACGAAACGATTTCCCCGCGTCTTTCAGGTGCCATTGTCCCCATTCCACCGATCATAATTCCCAGACTTCCGGGATTGGCAAAACCGCACATGGCATATGTCATAATCAGCAGGCTTTTCTGGCTCAAAGCGCCTTGTGCCAGACGGCTCATATTAAGGTAAGCCAAAAATTCATTAAGGATGGTCTTGGTTCCCATAAGTGTGCCGGCTACGGGAGCCTCTTCCCAGGGAACACCCATGAGCCAGACAACCGGAGCCATTACCAGTCCAAGAATTCTTTGCAGCGTAACCGGTTGATCGCCTAATTCCGGTAAAAGAGACAGGATGATATTAATAAGGTGGACCAAAGCCACAAGCACAATGATCATGGCAATGATATTGATCAGTAGCTGAATACCCTGCATGGTTCCTTTGGTAATCGCGTCCATAGCACTTAACGACATTTCTGGAGACGTCAACTCTCCGGAGGTCGGCGGGCCGGTTTCGGGTACCATGATCTTGGAAATTACGATAGCCGCCGGCACACTAATGATAGAAGCCGTGAGAATGTGTCCCATGATATCGGGAATGACGTCGCTCAATATGACAGCGTAGAGCACCATGACCGTGCCTGCTATGGTTGCCATTCCCGAGGTCATCAGTGTGAAAATCTCACTTCGGCTCATTGCGTTCAGATACGGGCGGATAAAAAGCGGGGATTCTACCATACCAATAAATATATTGGCCGAAACACCTAATCCCTCGGCCCCGCCCAATCCCATGGTCTTCCGTAATGTCCAGGAAAAGGCTTTCACCACCAGAGGCAGAATCTTCCAGTAAAACAAAAGAGCTGACAGGGCACTAATAAAAAGAATAAGAGGAAGAGCTCTAAAGGCTAAAATAAAACTTGCACCCGGATATTTTTCAGCGAACGGAAGTTTTCCACCCCCCAGATAACCGAACACCATAGATGTCCCGGCGGTAGTAGATTCTTCCAGGGATAGAACGAGTCGATTTAAAGAGATAAAGAAATTTCTGAAAACCGGCAGTTTTATCAGAACCAGCCCCACGACGAGCTGAATTACAATACCGGCGATGATAATTTTAAAATTAACCTTTGTACGATTTTCACTGATCAGCCAGGCGAAACCTGTGAATACCAGCAACCCCGCTAAGCTTTGAGCAATCATGAATTGTATCCGGTTATCATGGTAATAGATCCCGGCTTTTTACCTAAAATAAAAAAAACATCGATGCCGAGGAAAATATTTTTTACTGTAGAAGTGTATTGACTATAGCAATGGAATAATTCGCTCTATGTGTATTTTAATTATACCAAATATTTTTAGGTATTTTTTATAAGAACCTCCCATTGGATCTTCAATGGAACTTTTTCGATTTTCCCTATCAGGCCAGGCTCCGAGGAGACCAACTCTTTCTTCATACCAGGGAAAGAAAATTTGAATAAATCTCTTATGAACCGGTTCCATACATAGAATCAGGTCTGACTTAAGCAACTCTTTTCCTTTCAGTGATCGGGATCTGTGATATGAAATGTCAAAGCCGTTTGTTTTGCAGACAGCCTGGGCATATTCGGTGGGAGGAGAATTGTTCAATCCTTGCGTGCCCATGGATGAAACAGAAATATCATCGCGTTCTGTTTGATGCCATTTATATCGCAAAAAACCTTCTGCCATGGGACTGCGGCAAATATTTCCCGTACACACAAAAACAATATTTAACATATTACACACATTAAATAGTTTTTATAAATGAGCCGGCTTGGCACAAAGCCGATTCCAAAATATCAACTACGTCCTGGTATATGGTTGTGTCCTTGCTTTCCCTGGGTCCCGCAACATTAAGGACTTCAATGTCGTGTTCTGCAAGCCAGGACCTGATTTGTCTTTCGGCTTGCAAAAACATGGTTTTATTTAGGTCTATATGAAGCCAGGGACGGCCATGTCGCAGCAACATTTCACGAGTATAATTTGATCCACCAGAGAGCTTACCATGTGATATGATAAGGGTGCCGTCGGAGTCTATCACGTTTTGTTCGGTCCGCTTGTTATAGTTGGCTGTCTCCATCTCTTTGAGCTTGTATTTGTTATCCAACATTCCGTTTTCCGTTAACCGCCCTTTGGGTATCCATCCACCGTGTGAAATTCCCAGCTTAATGGCAACATCAAGAGCGGCTCGGTCTGCGCCGGTCTGACCACCGGAAATTATTTTGTTTACCATGATCGTTTCTCTTATGCAAAAAAATTACACAACGATTTTAATATGTTCAATATAGGCTAATAGTTGGAGGGTGTCAATGGACAGGCAAAGGAACAACGTACGGACGAATTTTTGACAGCATGTATTTAGAAAAGCGTTACATCCAAAATCCATTATTCCTATGGTGAGCCGTGCAAACGTCCTTATCCTTCCAAAAGAACCTGAATGTGTGTTTTAACCGACTCTCCCAGCGCCTGCAGGTTGTAGCCGCCCTCAAGCGTGGAAACAAGCCTACCCTCTGCGTAGTCCTCGGCAATGCCCTTAACTTTTTGAGTCAGCCCTTCATACCCTTTTGTAGAGAGCCTTATATGTGCCAAGGGATCGTCTGTGTGGGCGTCGAAACCAGCGGAGACAAGGACAAACCGAGGCCTGAACTTCTCCATCTCTCGCTCAACCGTTTCCATGGCTTGGAAATACTCTTGGTTTCCTGCACCTGGAGACATGGGGAAGTTTAAAGTGTATCCTTGACCTTTACCGGCGCCTGTTTCCGAGGCTTTTCCCGTACCGGGATAGCAGGTGAAGGGGTTTTGGTGGAAGCTTATGTAAAATACGGCCGGGTTTTGTTCGAAAGTATGCTGGGTACCGTTGCCGTGGTGTACGTCCCAGTCTATTATCACAATTCGTTCCACGGCATATTTTTTCTGAAGATATTTTGCCGCAATGGCTATATTGTTAAAGTAACAAAACCCCATGGCCTTGGATCGTTCGGCGTGATGGCCAGGAGGTCTTACCGCACAAAAACAGTTTTTTATATTCTCTTGCATTACGTTGTCGATTCCCGCAAGTATGCCCCCGGCAGCACAAATGGCCGCTTCAAAGGTGGCGGGGCTTAACGGGCATTCCGGGGTGTCTAAAAAGGGAGCAGAGCTTTCCACCGCACGTTCAAACCTGTCTATATAACCGGGTTCATGGCAGAGTTCCAAAATACTTCTTTCCGCGGGCACAGGTTCTATATGAAGAAGTTTCTCAAGAAGGCTCGATTCTTCTAAAGCTTTAATTATGGCGGTAAGTCTTTGAGGCCGTTCCGGGTGATTGGAACCTGTATCATGTTTAAGGTACAAATCATCATATACAAATCCGGTTTTGGTCATACCCATTTTCCTTTCCAAAAATTAAGAAATCATAAAAGATTCCGCGTTGACTTAATATATATATCTTAATATGATTATTAGATAGTGCCTGAACGAAATAGGTCCTACGGGCCGGAGGCTTAATCTTAACGAAAAATCCTAGTTTTCGTTCGGACACTATATAGAAAGCAAAAACATATTTTAAGATAATGAGAAAGGCAATGTCTTTTTAACCCAACCCGGCAATTTTTTAACTCGTACCGGTACAATTTGTTTATAATCAAGGGGTTGGAAATTCCCACCAAAAGGTTTTTGCCAAAAACAGTAAAAATTGTAGTACAAAGGGTCTCACATGCTACGTTCAAAACTTCCTGGTGTTGGTGTTACCATTTTTACGGTAATGTCCAAGCTGTCCAATGAGCATAATGCCATAAATCTTTCACAGGGATTTCCGAATTTTGATGTTCATCCCGATCTTTTAGATCTGGTGAATAAATATATGCGTTCCGGACATAATCAATATGCGCCGATGCAAGGCGTGTCGATTCTTCGTGAAATGATTGCCGAAAAAGTAATGAAATTATATAACGCGAGCTACGACTCCGAATCTGAAATCACCGTGACGTCCGGTGCCACCGAGGCGTTATTCGCAGCAATCACTGCCGTTGTCCATAAGGGTGATGAGGTCATTGTTCTCGAGCCGGCATTTGATTCCTATGTGCCGGCCATTACGTTAAACGGGGGGATTCCGGTATATGTCAAATTTAAGTTTCCAGAGTATCGAATAGACTGGGATGAGGTTAAGTGCGCTGTAACGTCAAAGACAAGGCTTATTATATTAAATTCGCCCCACAATCCCACCGGAGCCGTATGGTCGCATGAAGACATAGCAGCCTTGAAGCAAATTGTTACGGATACGCAAGTGTTGATTTTAAGTGATGAAGTTTACGAACATATTGTTTTTGACGGGCTCAGGCATGAAAGCATATCCTCCCATCCTGAGCTATTTTCACGAAGCTTTGTCATTAGTTCTTTTGGAAAAACCTATCACACAACCGGATGGAAGATCGGATACTGCCTGGCTCCGGCAGTTCTATCCAGAGAATTTCAAAAAGTGCACCAGTTTCTAACATTTGCGTCCAATACGCCGATTCAGTTTGCCTACGCCGATTTCATGCGGAATCAGGATGTTTATTTGAAGCTTTCGAATTTCTATCAACGAAAGAGAGATAGATTTTTAACACTCCTTGAAAAATCTCGTTTCAAACCCATACCCTGTCACGGAACTTATTTTCAGATGCTTGATTATTCTGAAATTTCTGGTGAATCCGACGTGGAATTTTCAAAACGGCTTATCATAGAACACGGCGTGGCTTCAATCCCACCTTCGGTGTTTTATCATCAAAAAGACGATCATCATGTTTTGCGATTCTGCTTTGCGAAAAAGGATGAAACCCTGAACAACGCAGCGGAGAAATTATGCCAAATTTAAAAACCACTATTATACAGACCGAACTGGTCTGGGAAGACATCGAGTCCAACCTTGCTGTATTTGATGATAAGATTAACGCAATCGAGGATGATACACATCTTATCGTATTGCCGGAAATGTTTACAACCGGTTTCAGCATGAATCCCGCCGATCTTGCTCAAGACATGAACGGGTCTTCCGTAAAATGGTTGAAAGAGAAATCACGGCAAAAGAATGCTGACATCGTCGGAAGCATCATTGTCACTGATAATGGTAAGTTTTTCAACCGGTTGATCTGGACAAAACCCCAAGGCCAGATCTATACTTACGATAAACGGCATCTCTTTCGTATGGCCGGTGAAGAAAAAGTATACAGTGCCGGCCGTCAAAATATTACTGTTGAACTACAAGGATGGAAGATTAGACCGTTTATCTGTTATGATTTGCGTTTTCCGGTCTGGACGAGAAATGTCGAAAACCAGTACAATGCAGCCATATTTATAGCCAACTGGCCTGAAAGACGCTCAACTCACTGGAAATTGCTGCTTCGGGCTCGGGCCGTTGAAAACCAGTGTTATGTTATAGGAGTTAATCGTGTGGGAATCGATGGAAACGGTCACAATTACAGCGGTGATTCTTCAATAATCGACCCCCTTGGTAACATTATGTTCCACAAGAAGAATGCGACAATCACCCATACGATGGATCTGTCCTATGAGACCCTGCAAAACGTCAGAGAATCCTTTCCCGTCTGGATGGATGCGGATGTTGCTGCTAATAGCATCGAAGCTGTATAGTTATGATTGCGATGAGTTTAAAGGACGGCCTGAACAAGGATTTTGCCATGGAGATACTTCCGGCGACCACGATCAAGGGAAGAAGGGCTCCTGTGGAGATTTTCAAAGTGGTGTGAAGCATATCGGAATTGGAATGCCAATGTTTGGCTGCCGCGGGTTGTAATAAAAATTAGGGTGCGAAACCGGAGTGAGGAGCTTTCGACATGAGAATCATTTTTTTGGGGACAAATGGCTGGTACGACTCTCCCACCGGGAATACAATGTGTGTATTCATAGAATCTGAAAAATATTATGTCGTTCTGGATGCTGGAAGCGGATTTTTCAAGCTTGACAGGCATATTGGAAAAGACAAACCTGCCTTTTTGTTTTTAAGTCACTTCCACCTGGATCATATTGTTGGCCTTCATACCCTTGTCAAGTTTTCTTTTTATGAAAAACTGAAAATTTTCGGGCCTGAAGGCATTAAGGATGTCCTGAGAATGATCATCAACGAACCTTTTTCAATTCCCCAAAAGGACCTTTCCTTTGAAATCGAAGCTTTAGATTTGCCAAGAGAAAAAGAGAAATTGCCTTTTCAGGTTGAGTGGATGGAATTATTTCATACTTCACTGACATTAGGGTATCGCTTGCATCTTGACGGAAAGATAATTGCCTATTGCGCGGATACCGGTTATTGTCCTAATGCTGTAAAACTGGCAACCGATGCATCCCTGCTCATTGCGGAATGTTCCTTCAGACCGGGTGAATCCAGTCCTGAATGGCCGCATCTGAATCCGCAGGACGCGTCAAACATCGCCAAAGAGGCAGGGGCCGAAAAACTTGTGCTAACCCATTTTGATGCAAGCAGATACCCCACAATGGCGGCGAGAAAAGAGGCGGAGAAAGTAGCAAAAGAGATGTTTCCGAATACGAAGGCTTCCATAGATGGTATGGAAATGGAAATATAGGATGGCTGCCTGTGGAATATTCCGAGACAAGAAAACGCACACCCAAAAACGTTTCGAGGTGTTTTTCAATAATGGCCTGGAGAGATTTTTCGACGGAAACCGACTGGCCCCCGAGTTCATTGATGTCTTTTCCATTAAGGAGTACATAGCGATTGGGATAGATGTTGATCATGTTCACATACACATGATGATACCACCGAAATATTCGGTTAGTGAAGTAGTGGATATAATAAAGACAAACACGAGCGGTGCGTTGAAGGCGAAATTTGGGTTTTTGAGTAAGACATGTTGGGATAAGAGAGGGATCTGGGGAAAAGGATTTTTCGTCTCAACGGTAGGAATCAATGAAAGGATTATTCGAAAATATGTTGAAATGCAAGGTGAAGAAGATACAGGACAAGCGAAGCTTGAATTTTAAGATACCACGTCCGTAAGGGCGTGGAGATTTATTTGTAACAATCAACCTGCCGATAGAAAGAGATCCTTATTCTCTTCTTAGAATCATTCCGTCTTCAGGATGCTTGTTCCCTTGTTTAAAATTGATTGCAAGATGGCCAAGGCACAGGCGTAGGTAGCCTCCAGCCCGACATGGCCCATTCGTCTACTCAGCAGACTGGCCCTGACGTTATATGGGGTGTCTGAACTATAATGAAGAATGCCGATATTAAAAAGGGGGGTCGGTTTGATCTGGACTCGACTCTCCAGGGGCGGGGATTGGCCCAGACCCGCCTGCCACAGCCTGCCACTGCAAGCAGGAAAAATGTCGGCATACAGGGCAATGGCGGGCAGGTGGATATTTTAGAATTTTTTATCAACAAAATGAAAATATACATGATATTGCTTCTGGATGATTTTTCCCGATTTATTCTGGGTTGGAAACTTTTGGAGCAAACTTCAGTTGACGCGCAAAAGAAGGCCTCGATTTTACCAAAGCCTGTGTCAGCGAATTCCCAATGGTCTTTTGAGCTTGGACGGCGGAGAGTTTGTCGTTTGGTTTGGTGAACA
>CAZKDT010000003.1:0-25826 GCA_964551515.1 uncultured Desulfobacteraceae bacterium
ACGCTGCCTATACTTCCGGATAATAAACCCAAATATATCATGGGTACCGGAACTCCCGAAGATCTTGTAGAGCTTGTGGCCCTTGGGGCGGACATGTTCGATTGCGTCATGCCCACAAGGAACGCTCGAAACGGCCAAATGTTTACAAAAAAAGGCGCCATAAATATTTCCAATGCCCGTTTCAAGTATGATATCCAACCTATCGAACCCGGATGTGTCTGTTACACATGCCAAAATTATTCCAGAGCCTACCTTCGACACCTTTACATGGCAAAAGAATTACTTGCTTATCGTTTAAATACCATTCATAATATCTATTTTTATATGAAACTGATGGAGCATATGCGGAAAGCCATATGCCGGAACAAATTTAATGAATTTAGAAAAGCTTTCTATGAAGGCAAATAAATATAAGGTGGGATATCATGAAAGAAAAAATTCAAGCGGTAATAGACAAAATCAGGCCCATGCTTCAGGCGGATGGGGGTGATGTGGAACTTGTCGATGTAGTTGATGGCGTGGTCACAGTCAGGTTACAGGGAGCATGTGCCGGATGTCCCATGTCCCAGATGACCCTTAAGAACGGAATTGAAAGATTTCTAAAAAAGGAAATTCCGGAGGTAAAATCGGTGGAACGGGCAGACTAAAATAACTGCAAGATAAGCTTAAAATTTAACCTTTACCGGAAATTTTTACAGAAAGAGCTTGCAAGCCATGCCTGATATAAATATATATTTTTCGATAACAGTTTTGTGTCGAATTAAGGGATTCAAATGACCGTAGCAAAGCATATCCGAGCCATTATCTGGGGAATGTACAGGATCCTCGGAATTGTCAATGCTCCGGCTCTAATGCATGGGGTTGTGGCATCAGTTAAGGGCACCAGCGCGGATATCTCAGCATATGCCCGGATTTAAAAGGGTCATGTAAAAATTTAGAAATTGATTTGTTCCAAATAACTGAACTGTTACCAAACATTTAATTTTCAATCATCAAGTATAAAAGGAGGTTTTTATGAAAATATTAAAAATAGACCATCTTGGAATAGCCGTAAACAGTATTGAAGACGGTAAAAATTTTTGGACAGATGCACTCGGGCTTGAATTTGAAGGCTCCGAAACCGTTGAAGAGCAGAAAGTAACCACTGCGTTTTTCCCAGTGGGAGAAAGTGAAGTGGAACTTCTTGAATCAACGGCACCGGACGGACCCATCGCTAAATTCCTGGAGAAAAAGGGCCAGGGAATTCATCATGTTGCGTTTCGAGTGGAGAACGTTGAAGAAGCCCTGGCAGAATTAAAGGAAAAAGGAATACGGCTAATTGACGAAAAACCCAGAATGGGCGCAGGCGGCGCAAAAATCGCTTTTTTGCACCCCAAAGCCACGAACGGCATTCTGGTTGAACTTTGTGAAAGATAATATATTATTCATCAATTGTAAATTTTGCGCTTTTTATGAATAAATTTTAGACCGTCGAATTTCTTTTTCGCGAATAATTGAATATTTCCAATTGAATATTGATATGATTTGTAAGTTCTCAATAAATTATGGAGCTAACGGGTAATAAAATGTAAAAGGTCTGGCTATTTGAGCATATTAGTGAGCCTTAAGAAAAAACAACGAATAAGATCGTTCATCTTTTAAATATATGATGTTGTGTTTAACCAGTTGCTATTAAAGGATTGGCACCTGTTTTTCCTTTAGGCTCACTTATATTCGAGTTCCAGACATTTTACATTTTATTATCCGCTGGTGGATCAATATCACCTTTTAATACACCAGAACTTATTGAGATGTTACTATGATTTTTCAATTATTCAATCTTCAATTTTCAATCTAAAGGAGGATGCCATGTCTAAAAATCATGATATACAGGAATGGACAGAGCTGGCTACCAAACAACTCAGAGGAAAACCGCTTGAGTCTCTCAACTGGGAAACGGATGAAGGCATATTGGTAAAACCCCTGTACACCGCAGAAGACCTTGAGGGCATGGAGCACGTGAATACCCTGCCGGGGTTTGCGCCTTATGTTCGAGGTCCCATGGCCACCATGTATGCGGGAAGGCCCTGGACCATCCGTCAGTACGCCGGTTTTTCCACGGCCAAAGAGTCCAATGAATTTTATAGAAAGAACATGGCTGCCGGTCAAACTGGACTTTCGGTGGCCTTTGATCTTGCAACCCACAGGGGGTATGACTCGGATCATCCCAGGGTGGTGGGCGATATCGGCAAAGCCGGTGTTGCCATCGATTCTGTTGAGGATATGAAAATCCTTTTCGATCAGATTCCCTTGGACAAGATGACGGTATCCATGACCATGAACGGCGCGGTTCTGCCGATTATGGCCGGCTACATCGTGGCAGCCGAGGAACAGGGCGTAAAGCATGAGCAACTGGGAGGCACGATTCAGAACGATATTTTAAAAGAATATCTGACCCGAAACACGTACATCTATCCTCCGGAACCCTCCATGAGAATCGTATCCGATATCATCGGATTCTGTTCCAAAAACATGCCCAAGTACAATACCGTCAGCATCAGCGGGTATCATATGATGGAAGCGGGCGCCAACTCTGTTTTGCAAACCGCATTCACACTGGCGGACGGGCTGGAGTACGTCAGGGCCGCTCTGGCAGCCGGACTGGATATCGACAAGTTTGCGCCTCGTTTGTCATTCTTCTTCGGGGTCGGGATGAACTTTTTCATGGAAATCGCCATGTTAAGAGCCGCTCGTTTTCTGTGGCATGAAATCATCAGCCAGTTTAACCCCACAAATCCAAAATCTACGATGTTACGGACCCATGTTCAGACATCGGGCTGGAGCCTGACCGAGCAGGATCCGTATAACAACATCATTCGGACAACTCTTGAGTGTCTGGCTGCGGCTCTGGGCGGAACTCAGTCTTTGCATACCAACTCTTTTGACGAGGCTGTAAGCCTTCCCACCGCTCTATCCTCCCGGATTGCCAGAAACACTCAAATTATTGTTCAGGAAGAATCCCAGATTTGTCATGTGGTTGATCCTTTGGGAGGATCTTACTATGTTGAGGCGCTGACTGCCGGCATCATCAATGAGGCCAGAAAGATCATGAATGAGGTTGAAGAACTTGGTGGAATGGCCAAAGCCATTGAAACCGGGATGCCCAAGATGCGGGTCGAAGAATCGGCCGCCAGAAAACAGGCCCGTATTGACCAGGGCAAAGACGTGATTGTGGGTGTCAACAAGTATCAGATTGAAGAGGAACCCCTGGAAGGTCTTCTGGAAGTTTCCGAGGCTGTACGTAATGAACAGATCGCAAGATTAAAAGAGATCAAAGCAAAACGGGACAATGATGAAGTTCGGAGGAGTCTGGAAGCCATAACCAACGCCTGCGGTTCCGGCGGGAACTTGCTGGAAGCCTGTCTTCCGGCAGTGCGGGCACGAGCCACTGTCGGAGAAATATCAGATGCCATGGAGAAAGTTTTCAACCGTTATGTGGCCACGACTCAATGTATATCCGGAGCATATGCCGATGAGTATGCTGACAGCGAAATATTTACAGCCGTTCGCAAAAGAACCGATGAATTCCAGGAGAAGCACGGGCGAAGACCTCGAATACTGGTGACAAAAATGGGCCAGGACGGTCATGACCGGGGAATTAAGGTGATCGCAACTGCCTTTGCAGATCTCGGATTTGACGTGGATATCGGTCCCATGTTCCAAACGCCTGAAGAAGCTGCCCAAATGGCTTTGGAAAATGATGTGCATGTTGTGGGGGTATCGAGTCTGGCAGCTGGACATAAGGCTCTGGTTCCACAACTTATTGAAGCTCTTAAAGAAAAAGGCGGTCAGGATATCAATGTTGTTGTGGGAGGCGTGATTCCACCGGCGGATTATGATTTTCTGTACAAGGCCGGAGCCAAGGGCGTATTCGGTCCCGGAACTGTGGTTACCGATTCTGCAAATAAAGTACTGAACACGTTGGAAGCGTAGTCCTGGATTTTATACTTTTGTGGCAAAACACTTCCTTTCCGCCACCAAGGCACTGAGGTTCACCCTGTTAAATAAGTTATAGATTTCGCTTACTATAGATATTCTATGGTACTTTTTAACAAAAATTGATCCTGATTTTTCAATATTTAACAGGGCAGGCAAAGATGAATCTAAATAAAATTGTTTTCCTTTGTGTCTTTGTGCCTGGTGGCAATTTTCCCGGCATGTCCGGGTTGAGGTTTAATCAAAAAAATGAAATATATTGCTCCATCCATTCTGTCTGCTGATTTTTCAAAACTGGGAGATGAAATAAAATCGGTTGAAGCGGCCGGAGCAGACTGGATTCATGTAGACGTTATGGATGGCCATTTTGTACCGAATATCACCATAGGCCCTTTGGTGGTTGAGGCTGTCAGGCGGGTAACATCACTTCCTGTTGACGTCCATCTGATGATTGAAAATCCGGACCGCTACATCAAAGATTTTGCAAAAGCAGGAGCCGATTTAATTTCTGTTCAGGTAGAAGCCTGCGTTCACTTGAATCGGACCATACATATGATAAAGGAGTTTGGTCGGCGTGCCGGTGTGGTGCTGAACCCGTCAACCCCTTTATCCTCACTGGAATGGATAATGGAAGATGTTGACTTTATAATGATCATGAGCGTCAACCCGGGATTTGGAGGCCAAGAATTTATACCCAACAGTTTAGACAGGGTCAGAGCCCTTCGCAGAATGATCCGGGACCGAGGACTTTCCACCCTTATCGAGATTGACGGAGGAGTGAACGAAAAAACCATTAAAATGATTTCGGATGCCGGAGTTGATATTTTTGTTGCCGGATCGGCAATTTTTAAAAGCCCGGACTATAAAAAAACCATAGATACATTCCGAGACTTAATCAGCGGGTGAAGAATCCCGGCTCAAAAAACCAGGCTTTGGTTATACCCAAATGGAATTTGCTTTTTGCAAGTTCATTGACATTTTGAAATCCCAAATAACAAAACAGAAATATCAAATAAATTCCAATGACCGAAATTCAAAATCACAAACATTGTCTCGTCATGGAAGGTTTCGGTCGTTGAATATTGGAATTTGTGGTTTGTTTATAATTTGGTGCTTGGAATTTGTGATTTTAGGCACAAAACTCAAAGGCAGAACCGAATAGCTTTGACTTGGGCTACAGGAAAAGGTTTTTAAGATAACATACAATAATGGTAGGTAATAAAATGGAGCAGATCAAAAGCAAAAATAACGTTCTGGTCATCCACGGCCCAAATCTGAATATGCTGGGGAAAAGAGAGCCTGAACTATACGGCAATGCAACACTGGATGAAATTAACTCCGACCTTGAAAAACTTGGGGAAAAACTGGGCCTTGCTGTGAAAACCTTTCAATCCAATCATGAAGGAGCCATTGTTGATAAAATACAGGAAGCCGTGGCTTTGCAAAAAGGTATTATTATAAACCCTGCGGCCTATACCCACACAAGTATCGCTATCCGAGACGCACTCCTTATACTCGATATTCCTGTCATCGAGATACACATATCCAATATTTACAAAAGGAAATCGTTTAGACAAACATCTATGATATCAGATGTTGCAACCGCCCAGATTGCAGGGTTTGGCGTTAAGGGATACAGTATGGCCTTAGAGGCATTGGCCGGAATGATTCAGAGTGATTGAGGTCACTTTAACAATAGTTTTTCTACAAGGGGAACTAAAGCTTTTTCTTTTACCACATCATCTTCAGCGTTTTCAATCATCCCATTATAGGTAATGAGCTTGCCATCTCCGTTAACGACCGTATTATTATCAAGAATAATGAGACCGGACTTTTCGATAACTTTTTGTTTGTATTCCCACTGCTGCTGGATTTGATATTTATGGAGTTTAAATTTCCAGTACAGGCAGAACAGAAGATAAATTAATCCACCGCCAACACATGTACACAAAATTATCAGAAGATAAAATGCCGTTTTCTCTCCCACTTGCCCCAATACGTGAATAACAACATCAAACTTGTATAAAACAACAGATCCCAGACCTAAAATAATCATACCCACAAGAATCGGTACCTGATTCATTACAGAAAGCAAGAAGTTGAAACTGTGGCCGAATCTTTTTATTTTTGTCCCAACCAAAGGACTTTTTTCATGAAAAAGGGTCGACTCTTGCTTTCCATATACAAAATAGTTAAAACCGATAACAATAAGTCCGATGACAAATATCAGCACAATCGGAGCAATAAAAGAAATGAAAAAGTACTGTTTCCAGAGAAATGGCTCTTTGTTAGGACCAATAGCACTGATAAAATGGGCTATAAATATTACAAATTCAACCCCGCCAATGAGTATTAGAAGGGTATTAAAATAGTCTTTAATCTCTGTACTTTCAAGCAAAGAAGCTATGCCAATTCTATTATTGGTGTTACCGCTTTTCATGCATTCATCCTTGACGGCTTCGTAAAAAGTCTAATTTCTGCGTTGCGCTTCATTGAGTGTTCACTGTGGCGTACATAAGTACGCCTCATTCCACGAAATTCGCGACGCCTTGAACTTGAACTTTTTACGTTGCCGTCTCAATTTTGACTTTTTACGAGTTTGTCATCCTTGTTACAAAAAATCTCTACCAAAATGAAACCTTTTTTATATCAAGAAAGTCTTTTTGTCGATAACTTTTTACAGCTTATTTACTATCTGGTATAAAAAAAACATACGCTATTATAATGATGATCTCGTAAAAAGTCAAAACTTCAGGGCAAACGCATTTGGCTTCGGTGCAGCGTAGCAACGGGGTGTTTCTCTTGGAAATCCAATGATTGTTACGCGTGCTTAAGCACAAGTTTCAGTAGATTGGAAAGAAAAGCACTCCGTCGTGGAGCGTTCTCCTTGTACTGGGATTCAAATGCGTTTGTCCTGGTCAAAACCTGTTATCCTATTGACACACGCGAGCACTTTGTATAAATCACACCATTATGCAATCATCTGATATAAACAAAAGCGCCTACGGCTGGTGGACACAAGGTCATACAGAGCCCGAAGTTGGAGATCATGCGGTCAGGTCAGCAGTACTCCGGATCGCGCAGCCGGTCAATCTGTTGAACCTCGACGGTCAGCTTGCCATTGGCCGGGGGGGCGCCATAACCATGGGCAAAAAGATTCCGCCACAACCCGCAGTTTTTCCGTTATATGCATACGTTCCCCCACTGCCCCCTGAAAATTTAGGTGATCCGCAGTTCAAAAAAACTTATGATCTTCGTTATGCCTATATTACCGGCGCCATGGCCAACGGGATTACATCCGTTGAAATGGTTGAAAATGCCGGGCGTGCCGGAATGGTCGGTTTTTTCGGCGCAGCCGGTCTTTCTCTTAATCAAATAGAAGCGGCAATCGACCGGTTGCAGAAAAGTTTAAAAGACATCCCCTTTGGGTTTAATCTGATCAACAGCCCCAACGACCCTGAATTAGAAGCGGCTGTGGTTCAGCTCTATTTAAGGCGCGGGATAACCCTTGTCAGCAGCTCGGCTTATCTGGATTTGACACTTCCGCTGGTATACTACCGGGTAAAGGGAATCCATCGGGATAAAAACGGTAGGGTTGTTTGCCCCAACAAGGTTATTGCTAAAGTTTCACGGGTTGAAGTTGCCAGAAAATATTTTTCACCGCCACCGGAAAAGCTTCTGGCGCAACTGGTGGAAAGGAAAATGCTAACCAGAGAAGAAGCCGACCTCGCAAAATCCATCCCCATGGCCGAGGATCTGACTGCCGAAGCAGATTCCGGGGGACACACGGATAACCGTCCGGCAATTACGCTATTGCCCACCATGATTGCCCTGCGTGACGAATTGACCGAAAAATACAGATACACCAGACCCCCTTGCGTAGGACTTGGCGGAGGCATTGCCACGCCGGATTCAGCCGCCGCTGCATTTGCCATGGGCGCTGCCTATATCCTTACCGGTTCCATCAATCAGTCATGTGTGGAGGCGGGCACATCCGAGGCAGTCCGTCAAATGTTGGCTGAAGCTGGCCAGGCGGATGTGATCATGGCGCCTGCCGCCGATATGTTTGAAATGGGGGTTAAAGTTCAGGTATTAAAACGCGGAACCATGTTTCCGCTTCGTGCCGCAAAACTTTACGATCTGTATTGTAACTATGACCGTTTTGAAAATATTCCGGAAAAACAAAAGGCTTTGCTGGAACGTGACTTTTTCAGGCAAAGTTTCCAGGATGAATGGGAACAGACAAAGAATTATTTTGCCATTCACGACCCAAAACAGATCGAACGGGCGCGGAAAAACCCCAGACACAAGATGTCCCTCGTTTTTCGATCCTATCTCGGCCAATCTTCAAACTGGGCCAACTCCGGTGACCCTTCAAGAAAGATCGATTACCAGATATGGTGCGGTCCGGCAATGGGGGCGTTTAATCAATGGGTAAAAGGGTCATTTCTTGAAAAACCTGAAAACCGTGAAACCGTTAGCGTTGCCATGAACCTTCTGTGCGGCGCTTCAGTGGCAACACGGATAAACTGGCTTAGAAATCAAGGCGTTGTATTACCGGCCCGTATAGGAATTTTTTCTCCGATGCCCCTTCAGGATCTACTGGAATTAACCGACGATAGCGCCGGATAACGAGATCGATTTAAGTTCAAACGTAGGACAAAATTATTGAGGATATCGGTAATATTCACCGTTTTAACAATATTCATATCAACTGCTGATATTTTTTTTGTATGCAAACCGATGGTTGTTTCCATATAAAGTTCTTTCATAATTTCAACGCCGTTATAATTAACCGGTTCATTGGAAATTATTCCTCTAATCGTATAAATAAACCTGATGGTGTTATCCGGATCTTTTTCCCGCTCAATAAATATGATATATTTTTTAATTAGTTGGTCCACACCTTGGTTTATCGCCGAATTCCTCCTGCCGTGAAAATAAAACCCTTTTTCCGCGAACCAGGAATGCAGATCTTTAACGATTTGTTTTGCTTCAGGAATCGTAAACTTTAAGTCAGCCACCAGATGACCTCCAAAATAAACCGTAAACGCCCCATCGGGACTGTATTGTCTTGCAAATCCGGATTGCATTCCTCCCAAAGGGTCGGGCGGAAGAAATTCCCGGGACCACCGCTTCCATTTTGAAAGATTGATTTCCAACCAGTTTGCGGCTTGCCGATTTGTAAAGAATTTTATCATAATAGCATCTTATCAACTTGTTATATTAATATATTAACTTTTTCAAACTTTTATTGAACAAGGCTCTAACTTGCGTCTCTTGTAAATTGAATTATCACAATCCAGACTGTAACCCATAGCTTGACAGTTGTTATATCAATATGTCAATAGAAAATTTACCATCAATATGCTTGCAAATAATTTTTACTTGCATTATAGCTCATAGATCGGTAAAAGATCGAGTTTTTCAAAATCTTATAAAAAGTCAGAAAGTCCTAATAACTAAAAATTTGATGAGTTCGTTTTTTTTCAAATTTATCAAAATATAACTAGTGTCCATCCATAAATGAAGATTTTTGTTCAAGATCAAGCCTACGCCCCGGAGGGGCATGTGAAAAAAATAACCACCCCAGTACGATCTGCCGGACCTACCCCGGTTGAACACCCGGAGGGTACCCGGTTCAACAGGGGAGGCGGGGCAGGCTGGGCAAGCAAAAAGACCATTTATGGATGGACACTAACGTAACATCTCAATAAATTATGGATTTGGCTCAATATCACCATTTGATACACAAGAACTTATTGAGAAGTTACACACTAAATATATAACCATTGAATAATAGAGATAAAAAAATGCCACAGAGTTTACCCATTGCCATCATCGGAATGGGATGTCTCTTTCCCAAATCTTCCGGTTTAAAAGAATACTGGCGACTCCTCTTTCACGGTGAAGATGCCATCACCGATGTGCCGGAAACACACTGGTTATCCGAAGATTATTACGACACGGACCCAAAAAAACCCGATCATGTTTACTGTAAACGGGGAGGGTTTATTTCTCCGGTTTATTTTGATCCCACAGAGTTCGGAATTCCCCCCTCATGTCTTGAAGCCACGGATACCTCTCAACTTTTGAGTCTGATCGTTGCCCAAAAAGCCCTGGAAAATTCCGGTTACGGCGCAGGAAAGAAGTTTAATCGTGACCGAACCAGCGTAATACTCGGTGTTACCGGGACACAGGAGCTTGTTATCCCCCTTGGCGCCAGACTTGGCCATCCCATATGGCGCAGAGCCCTCCAGGACTCAGGAATTAACCCGGTAAAAACTGAAGAAGTCATCCAAAAAATATCCGATTCCTATGTATCCTGGCAGGAAAGCTCTTTCCCGGGGCTTTTGGGAAACGTTGTGGCCGGAAGAATCTGCAATCGTCTGGATCTTGGAGGCACCAACTGTGTGATTGACGCTGCCTGTGCAAGCTCCATGAGCGCCATCCATCTTGCAATCATGGAACTTATCTCCGGCCGCAACGACATGGTGATTACCGGCGGCGTTGACATGCTTAACGACATCTTCATGCATATGTGCTTTTCCAAAACATTTGTTCTTTCGCCCACCGGAGATTCAAGACCTTTTTCAAAAAATGCCGATGGCGTGGTGCTTGGCGAAGGCATCGGGATATTTGTTCTCAAACGGCTTGAGGATGCGGAAAAAGACGGGAACAGGATTTATGCGGTAATTAAAGGGGTGGGAACTTCCAGTGACGGAAAATCACAAAGCATATACGCCCCCAGAGCCCAAGGACAGACAAAAGCGCTTCAAACCGCATACACTCAAGCCGGTATAGACCCGGTTACGGTCGAGCTTATCGAGGCGCACGGCACCGGAACCATCGTCGGCGATGAGGTTGAATTTCAGGCCTTAAATAATTTTTTTGGCATATCAGACACCCGTGACAAACGGTGTGCACTGGGTTCTGTGAAATCCATGATCGGTCATACCAAGGCCGCAGCAGGGGCCGCAGGTTTGATGAAGGCCGCATTATCCATTTACAATAAAGTCCTGCCGCCCACTTTGAAAGTAGATGAACCCGACCCGAAACTGAATATTCATCAAAGCCCGTTTTATCTAAATACAACGACAAGACCCTGGTTTTCCGACAAAAAACATCCGAGAAGGGCCGGGATCAGCTCATTCGGATTTGGCGGAAGCAATTTTCATCTGGTAGTGGAAGAATACCAGGGACACAAGCAGGAAATCACATGGGACGGATCTGTTGAAATTGTTGCCCTGTCCGCTTCGAGCCGAGAGCAGTTAAATGAACATCTCGGCGATTTCAAAACTCATGTTGACAAGGGCCTGTCCTATGAAGAACTTTCAAAAAAAACGGCAAAAACAAGGGCTGATTTTTCAACATCGGATCCCTACCGGCTCCTGATGGTCCTTGAACCATCCACGGATCTTAGCGGCCTTTTTGACCGCGCGTTACATGCCCTTGAATCCAATCGTTCTCAACATGCATGGCAACTTGAGAATATTTTTTACGGTAGCCGTGAACCTGCTGGAAAAATAGCATTTATTTTCCCGGGCCAGGGAAGTCAATACCCGGAAATGGGCCGTGACCTGGTATGCAGCTTTCCGGATGCATTTAAAATTCTGGAACATGCAAATGACCAATTCGAAAATCAAGGTCGGCTCACCGATAGGATCTACCCGATTCCGGATCACGGCGAAAAAGAAAAAACAAACGCTGAAGAAACCTTACGGAAAACAGACATTGCCCAGCCGGCTATCGGAGCGGTAAGCATGGCAATGCTGAACATACTTCACGGCTTCGGAATCACCGCTCATTTCACTTGCGGGCACAGCTTTGGCGAACTTTCGGCCCTTTGCGCTGCCGGCTGTATGGATCTGGATACCTTGTTGCACCTCTCCGTTACCCGGGGCCGCTTGATGGCGGCGGCAGGTCCGAATACCGGTGGGATGCTGGCGGTCATCGGGCCGCTGGATAAACTCGAACATTTGATTGCGGAAACTAAACCCGGCGTTATTCTTGCAAACCGAAACAGCCCCAGTCAGGGAGTGTTGTCGGGTCCAACGGATGCCATCCGCCGGGCTGAGACACTATGCCGGGAGAATGGATTTCGAACCGTGCAGCTTCCGGTTTCCGCTGCGTTTCACAGCAGTTTGGTCAAAGAGGCCCAAAAGCCTTTTTCACAGGCCATAGAAAAAATCGACTTGGTTCCTTCGGAGATCCCGGTATTTTCCAATACCACCGGCGCCCCCTATCCTGCCGACCCTGATAAAGCAAAAGAACTGTTGGCCGGGCACCTGTTATCTCCTGTCGATTTCATCAGCGAAATTAAAAACTTATTCAAATCCGGTGCGCGAACATTTGTTGAGGTGGGCCCAAAATCGGTTTTAACCGGCCTGGTAAAATCCATACTAAACGGTGAAAATTTTCAGGCAGTTGCCCTTGACGCTTCTCAAGGAAAACGGTCCGGAATCGCGGATCTTGCGGGAACGCTCTGTTCCCTATCATCTCTGGGACATTTCGTGGATTTAAGCTGCTGGGAAGAACCCTACACTGAAACCAGAAAACAGCGGATGAGTATACCTATTTCAGGGGTGAATTACAGAGCACAAAAGGCAGAGGTCGGCAGTCGGAAGTCAGAGGCCGGAAGTCAGAGGTCAGAAGTCAAAACACAGGGCAGAGAGCGAAGAGCAGAGAGCAAAGAGGTTAGATTAAAGAACACGGCACACGAACTGCCTGCCGTTGAACCTAAAAACATAGCGCTAAATACATCCGGTACGCCCGGTGATGCCCTGAGAACCCACGGATATCACTCCGAAAGATTAGACGAAAATCAAGACGCCATGAAAAACAAACCATACCCAAAAACATTCATCCCTGATGCATTAAATATCGTCCAGGAAGGTCTGAAGTCCATGCAGGCCATTCAGATGCAAACCGCCCAAACCCATCAAAAATTTTTAGAAACCCAGGCCCAGGCAGCAAGAACCCTGCAGAATATGGTGGAAAATACTCAGCGGTTGGCCACGGCTTTCATGGGGATTAAAACAGAAATAAAACCATCAGAGGTTCGCTTCGAACCCTTGACACAAAAACCACCCGAGTTGCATGAGCCCATGACCGGTTTAGTTCAGCCCGAGCATGGTCTGAACATCACGGATACGCAACCCGCTCTCCACTCTGCGCCGGATCCTGTTGCAGCGACGGTGCCTTCTGATCCGCAACCACCGGAAGCTTTTGTTCAAGAACCTGAGTTAACACATTCGGACAAAGATCTGAAACCGTCAGGCACCGATCAAAAACAAATAGAAACCCGCATGCTGGAAACCGTGAGCCGGCTGACCGGCTATCCCACGGAAATGCTGGGTATGGACATGGATATCGAGTCCGACCTGGGCATCGATTCCATCAAACGGGTGGAAATACTCTCAACCCTTGAAGAACAGATTCCCAACCTCCCGGCCATTTCTCCGGAAATCATGGGAAGCCTGAAAACACTGGGCCAAATCGTGGAATATCTTTGCGCAACTCCGGATAGTGAGGTTCACCCGGTTCCGGAAACAAAAGACGCGGAAGCATCAACAAACGATCATCAAGAAATAGCAAACCGCATGCTGGAAACCGTGAGCCGGCTGACCGGCTATCCCACGGAAATGCTGGGTATGGACATGGATATCGAGTCCGACCTGGGCATCGATTCCATCAAACGGGTGGAAATACTCTCAACCCTTGAAGAACAGATTCCCAACCTCCCGGCCATTTCTCCGGAAATCATGGGAAGCCTGAAAACACTGGGCCAGATCGTGGAATATCTGGCCGGAGCCGAAAACACGCCAATACCCGAATCCGAGGGTTCACCGGCGTCTTCAGCGTCTTACACAGATACGGTTCAAGAATTATCCGAACCCTTGGCCCCGGAAGAAACTGATGGTTCCCCTCAACATCTGGCCGCCCAAATCCATAGAAAAGTGGTATCTGTTGTTAAGCAGTCCTTGGTTCAAAATATCGAGTTAGAACTGCCGGCTGGCCGCAGCGTATATATTACAGATGATAAAACCGGACTTTCGGAAGCGATTTATCATGAATTTTCCTTCCGGAACATCCAAGCCGAGCTTTTAACAAAACAGATGGTATCAGACATGGTCGCCGGTCAGACATCGGTAAACAACGCTGCCGGATTGATCATCGTGGCTGAACACCGGATGAATGATGAACGGTTCTTAAAACATTCCTTTTTACTGGCAAAACAATTCGGTCCGGATCTTCTGGATTCAGGTAAAACCCATGGCGCCCTGTTTGCCACCATCACCCGATTGGACGGCGCTTTCGGATTTAAAGGCCGGGGCATGAACGCACCCCTTCAAGGGGGTCTGGCCGGTCTTGCCAAAACCGCTTCCCTTGAATGGGAAACGGTTTGCTGCCGTGCCATGGACATCGATCCGGATTGGAAAGAGAACACCCAAATCGCAACAGCGGTTGTGGCCGAACTTTTAAACTCCAATGGCAACGGCTCGGTGGAAGTGGGTCTGGATCCAGACTCGCGATCGGTATTAGCGCTAACCGCTTCCCCGTATCCCCAGGGGGAAATAAACCTAGACCCCGGTGATGTGGTGGTGATTACCGGCGGCGCCAGGGGCGTAACCGCATCCGCAGCCTGTGCCCTTGCAAAACATGCAAAACCCACCCTGGCGCTTATGGGGCGATCTTCGGATCCCACTCCCGAGCCCGAGTGGCTTTCCGCACTCCACGATGAGGCGGTCATTAAAAAGGCAATCCTGGAAAATGAATTCGGGAACACGAATATCACACCAATTGATCTTGAAAAAGCGTATAAAAAACATATGGCCAATCGGGAAATTATAAAAACCCTGGATGCCATCAAAAATTTCGGCGCCCGGGTGCGCTATTTTTCGGCAGATGTTCGTGATGGTGATGCGGTGACCTCGATTCTAAATGAAGTTCGTTCCGAATATGGTCCGATCAAAGGAATTATTCATGGCGCCGGCACCCTGCAAGATCGAACCATCATCGACAAGACCTTGGATCAGTTTGAAACGGTTTTTCATACCAAGGTTACGGGTCTTAACGTGCTCCTTGAAGCCACCCGGAACGATCCTCTCAAATACCTGGTGCTTTTTTCATCCGTAGCCGCCCGAATCGGAAACAACGGTCAGGCGGATTATGCCATGGCCAATGAGGTCTTAAATAAAATCGCACAGCAAGAATCCGTCACACGACCGGATTGCAAGGTTACCGCCATCAACTGGGGCCCCTGGGCGGGGGGAATGGTATGCTCGGCCTTGAAACGAAAATTTGAAAAAAACGGTGTTGAACTGATTCCTATCGATGCCGGAGCCCTGTGCATGATCTATGAGATGATGGGTCATACTGGCGCACCGGTGGAAGTGGTTATCGGCGCAAATATCATTGCTGCAACGAAGCACAATGCCGGCGAAACCGTGTGCTCGACACCGGATCAACCCGTGGATGTAAAGCAAAAAGAGATTCTCTCAATGACTGTTAAACGGGAAATCGATGTTCACTCATATCCGATCCTGGACGCCCATATCCTGGACGGAAAACCCGTGGTTCCCTTCGCCCTGATCGCTGAATGGCTCGGTCATGGTGCGCTGCATGAAAATCCGGGCCTTTTGCTTCACGGCCTGGATGATATGCGTATTTTTCATGGCATCAAGCTGGGTCAGAAAAAAAAGTTGATCCGTCTTATGGCCGGCAAGACCCGAAAAAAAGGGTCGATTTTTGAGGTAACTGTCGAAATCAGGAACGGGATTAAAGACGGCATAGAGATAATTCACTCAAGTGCCCGGGCTATTTTATCCGACAAGATAGAAAATCCCCCCTATTTTGATAAATCCAAGTACATGAGCATAAAGGGCTATTCCAAAACCATCGACGAAATATATGAAAAAATCCTGTTCCACGGTTTGGAACTTCGAGGAATCCGGGAAATCATCGGGTATTCCCCCCGGTTTGTGGCCGCACGAATTGCTTCAGCGCCGGTACCCGCAACATGGATGACCGATCCGCTCAGAAGCAGATGGATCGCCGACCCCTTGGTTCTGGATTGCGCATGTCAGATGGCCATTATATGGTGCTTTGAAGAACGGAAAACCCTTTCTTTACCCAGCTACAGCGCAAGTTATCGCCAGTATCGAGACTCGTTTCCGGCCGATGGCGTTACCGCCATGCTTGAAGTAAAAGAAGTAACCAATCATAAAATGATGGGAGATTTTACATTCCTCGACTCAAAGGATGTAGTTGTAGCCCAGTTAACCGGTTACGAAGCGGTAATGGATGCGTCATTATCCAAGGCATTTAAATCAAAACATGCTGCTTAAGGTTCACGGGGGTGTAAATCAAGACGCTTGTTTGTTAAGGTTGCCATGGCTATTTGGTTTCAGGTGTCAGGAAGCATGTTCAGTAGTAATGAATCAGCCCTGAGGGAACGATTCATCAGTTATGCCATACACGGCCGTTTTTTCAGCTAACTGCCAGCGGCGTTCTCGTTCTGGTATTTTCCGCTCCAATTTTTTCTCTAATCCGTTCAACATACGAATGCATTCTTTGTAACCACCCCGGATTTCTAAATAGACCTTTTCCGTTATGTACCCTGTTTCCCTCTTAATCCTGAAACCTAAAACCTGAAACCTAAAACCTGACATCGGAGCCACGGTTTGTTGATATGCAAGGATAAGCGTTTACCAACGGTCTTAATTTACACTTCCAACCCCTCGGTCAGAAGCTCGTTCGGTGCGACATACCAGGCATATGTACATAACGATTCGTCGGGACCCGGTGTCGAATAAAAATGTCGGGTTTACAATAAGGCCGACATCTGTTATTTGAGTTTCATTTACCGGTATCTGAATAAGAATTGCCATTACATAGCCAACTGTACCATATGGTGGTGGTGCTCATTCAATTGTGCACAACTTTATTTTTCGCTTATTATGCCTCAGAAAAGAGAGTTTTTATCAATGGACAAATCACGTATTATATCCCAGGGAGTTAAAATCCCCACCATTTATTTAAAAAAAACAGCCGTTCCAAGTTACGTTGCACGATACAGTAAGCCTGAAAATATACAGTCGTGTTACACTTGCGGAACCTGCAATTCTGCCTGCCCTGTGAATGCCGCAACCAGCAGCTTACGTCCTATGGAACTGGTACATAAAGCAAAAATAGGGCTTTTAGAGGATCTCTTGTCCATGCCCGATATTTGGTATTGCATCGGTTGCAATCGATGCTCAAACCTTTGTCCCATGATGGTCAAGCCGTTAAGCCTTATCCAAAATATCAGAGCCGAAGCGATCTTGCGAAAAATAGTACGCCCCGAATTGCCGGAACAGCACAAGGAACTTTTAAAGCACTTACTCCGTGTCTTATGGCATGGGGTAGACGCGCTTTTGGATGGGGAATCCCCCAATGTTGCCGAACACTGGGACCAATGGACCCGAACACCTCGCTCCGGCAAAACCGATGGACTCATCAAGCTTCCTTCAGACACTCCGCAAACCGCCGCTTTCCGGCAAATGGTTAGGGGATATGGCATAAATGCCACATCCCTATCGTCCTGCTTCACATGCCGCGAGTGCAGCAACGCATGTCCCATTTGTCTGGATCCGTCGGTTTTTGATCCGCTTAAAATTTTTCGGCTTGCCAACTTTGGCCTAAAGGATGACTTGCTCCGTAGTCGATCCATCTGGCTGTGTCTCGACTGCCAATCCTGCATGTCCGCTTGCAGCCAAGGCGTAAAAGGTGCACTGATTATTCGACAAATTCAGCATATTGCGTATGAAGAAGGTTTTGTGGCCAAAGATTTTCCCATAAAATGGCAGGAGCTGAAATGCGAAGTGTACGAACAGTTTATTCGCAAAATTGACAAACTTTTAGAACCGGTCCGGTCAGTGAAAGCGTCACATTTAAAACAAGCATAGTCCCAAAATATCCCGTGAAGAAAATTTTATCCGAAGCAAATCGGACGAAACTTTTGATTTAGGCAACAGCCCGTCAAGTGTAACACCGATATGATCATCATTCGTAAATTCTCAATAAGTTCTGGTGTATTAAATGGTGATATTGAGCCGAATCCATTAGTTATTGAGAACTTACCATCATTCACCTTACCATTCTGAATAATCAGCTAAAACTTTAAATCGCCAGGTTCATGCCCAAAAAACAGTGCACCGTGCACATTTTTCTGTGCATTTTTCTATGATCTACACTCCATCAAAACCTTCCTTTAGAATACCTATCAATACGGGTGTCTTAAAATAGTTCTTGGAATCCTTAAGGAATAAAGCTTCACAGCCACATACGGACAATAATATCCAAACCCATCGACTTTTGGCACATATATTGTATTTCAAAACTTATCCAGAGATAGAGGATAATTATAAACCACAAAAAAGACGAATCATCGATAGATAAAGTCTCTGAAGACGCAGCTAACTTTACACTCGAGTAAAAATGACTGCTCAGCTGAATTATTGCCACGAGAGGGAAAAAATGACAACGCTTTCAAAAAAAATATTAATTGTTGACGATGATGAATCTATAAGGAATTTAATGAAAATATGGCTTGATCAGCTTGGATATGATCCTGAATTTGCTGAAAATGGGAAAGAGGCTTTTGAAATATTAGAAAAGGAAGCGTTTCCACTTATTATAACGGATTTAGGATTGCCGGAGATAGACGGCATTAAATTGTGTGCGCAAATTAGAGAAAAAAACCCGGAAACTGTTATTTATGCTTTTTCTGGTGGTATTACAGAGTTTGAGTCTGATCAGTTTGAAGAAATTGGTTTTGATGGCGTTCTCTGTAAGCCGTTAAAATTAAAAGTGTTAGAGCATGCCATTGAAGGTGCCTTTGAAAAAATAAATAAGTGGCGAGAAAGACTGCCCGCATCCTTTTAAGGTTTTTAAAGGAACGTATAGTCCTTCGCCTGTCGATTCCGTATTTCAACATCATGCAGTATTTTCATTTCAACAATAGGATATTAACTATGAACAAAAAAATAGAGTTTATTGAGCGCAGGGAGTACGAACGATTCAATATCAAAAACGGCGCAATTGCTATGATTAAGCTCTTGCTTGGAAAACCGGAACAAATGAAGGATACGAGCCCGGGTGAAAATATCCTTGCTAACAAGCTTAAATATTGTCAAATCATTAATATCAGCAAAGGCGGGCTCGCCTTTCGTTATATCGATAAAAATGGTGATTTAAATGAACCAATTAAGTTGGATGTATTATTTTCCAAAGATGGAATCTGTTTGACGTATTTAAAGAATGTGCCTTGTAGAACTCGCTGGGTTTCCCATGCACCCAGTAAGACCTCACCCAGTCAAGTAAAAATTCATCAACGAGGGGTTCAATTTGGGGAAATGACCTCGAATCAGACAGCTAAATTGGATCATTTTCTCGAAAAATACACCATCGGCATATGTTACCCCAAAATCAAACATTGGGAATCTCTTGACCTTTTTTAACCAGCCATTTATTCTCCTAATCAGTGTTATCCACAACTGAGGATTTTCGTTCAAGATCAAGCTTCCGGGCCCGGAGGGGCATGCGAAAAAAATAACCGCCCCAATACGATCTGCCGGACCTACCCCGGTTGAACACCCGGAGGGTGCCCGGTTCAACAGGGCAGGCGGAGTAGGCAGGTATATATCTGATATTCCGAGGGTTATTTTTTGAGCATAACGCTAAGATTGTGCGAAAAGACCATTAATCAACAGACTCATTTATTCGGAGCATAACATGGCAATTGAATTGTATTTCAGCAATCAGTTGGATCAACTGGCAGATAAGTTTTCAAATATTGTCGATGATGAAAATTGCTGTAAAGCCAATATACTTGATGCTCCTGTGGTGATCGTTCCCAATGCAAATCTGGCCAAATGGCTCCAGCTCTTTTTGGCGAAAAATAATTCGATATTTATGAATATTGACTTTCAATACCTTGAAGCCGGCCTGTGGGAAATGATTAGAGATCTTGATTCCAGTGAAAACAAGCCGGAACTGCTGAATAATGATCTGATTAAAATACTGCTGCTTTATGCTTTGCAAAATCTGGAGAGCAACGCCCCCGATTTTTCCATTGTGACACAATATTTGATGGGGGAAGAGGGACACAAAAATCCGGATTATGCAACAAGGCTTTGGCAGCTTTCTGAAAAATTGGCTCATCTGTTTCAAGAATATGAATTTCACCGGATGGGTATGATCCAAAAGTGGCTGGATAAGCCATTTATACAGGAAAACATGGAACTGTGCCAGCAAAAGCTTTACTTGCAGTTAAAAACCCTGAGAAACGAACTTGAAAGTCGCACTGGTAAACAACTGCTTTCCATGATGGAATACGCTGACAAGGTACTTTCCAAAGTCAAGCCGGATACCGGGAAATCTGTTGATGCCAAATTTATCCATTTTTTCGGTCTGTCTCAGATATCAGCTTTTCATTTAAAGCTAATAAGCACACTGCAGGCCTATTATACTATTTTCATCTATTCGTTAAACCCCTCCAAAGAATTCTGGGAGGATATCAAAACAGCCAGGGAAAAACGATGGGTTCAGAGAAAAAACGTAAAAACACTTGCCATTCAGACGGAGGAAAAAGATCAGGGAGAACTTTTCCAAAAGGATGATAACGCACTGCTGGCTGCATGGGGTAAGCCCGGTCGAGAAAGCGTCCGGCTTTTGTGCGAGCTGACAAATTATAACTTTACCGCCTGTTTTACAGCCCAAAAACCTGGAACCGGCATCCTGCAAAAAATTCAAAACCACATCCTCACATTATCTTCCAAAGCCCATGAAAGAGAAAGGATGGGCCAGGATCGGTCCCTGCAGATCGTTGCTTGCCCCAGCGTTTACAGGGAAGTTGAAACCGTATACAACAGCATCCTGTTTAATTTGGAACAAAACAACGACCTTCAGCTAACTGATATCGCCATTCTGGTGCCGGATATTTCAGCCTACAAACCGGTGTTTGATTCTGTTTTTAACCGCAACCCAAAGTGCCTTGCTTATAATCTGGTGGATTCGCACGCCGAAATCGAGAGCCTATACGGAAAAGCAATTCTGGGGATTTTGACATTAGCCACCGGGCGATTTTCCAGAAGTGAAGTCTTTGATCTGATTATGAATCCCTGTTTTGCGAGCCGCTGGAAGATCAGCCAGGATGAAGTTCAAACCTGGATAAACTGGACCGAATCATTGAATGTTTTTCATACATTCGACCGGGAAGCAAAAATAGCCAAAGGGTACCCGGCAAGTGGTATTTACACCTGGAAGCAGGGTCTTCAAAGGCTGCGATTGTCAAGAATTCTGGCTGCTCCCAATACACTCAACACAGCGAGTTTGGAGCATTTTCAGGAACTCATTCCGTTTAACGATATAAAAACCGGTGACGTTGATCTGGTGGAGAAGTTTTGCATGGTTATTGAGACACTCCATCATGCCGTAAACACGTTACAGGTAAAACAAGCAACCGGTGAGCAGTGGAAACAGATCTTTTTTAATGTCTGCGATCAACTGATAAAAATCCCGGAAGATTTCAAAGGGGAGTTTGTGGTTCAGCAAACTCTGATTCAAGCCTTCGATAACTTGAAACTGTATGATCAACTTCAGGATGATTTCCCCCAATCAACATTGGATGTTGACCTGATCAAAGAATTTATTCGTGCGAACCTCAGCTCCATTTCAGGCGGACACGGAGACTATTTAACCGGCGGCATCACCATTTCCGAACTGCAGCCCATGCGTCCCATCCCTTTTAGAATCGTCTACATTCTGGGGATGGAAGAAGGAAATTTTCCCGGCAGATCAGAGCTGTCATCACTGGATCTGCGACTGTTAAAACGGCGGATCGGCGATATTAGTATTCCTGAACGTAATTGTTATCTGTTTCTTGAAATGCTTCTGTCGGTGCGGGACAAGATGTATATCAGTTATGTTTCCAGGGATCTTCAAAAAGACCGTCTCCAACAGCCGTGTTCCGTGGTTAATCAGCTTAAACACTACGTGGAGCAGGAAATATTTCCGAATTCCCAAAGTTTCCAAATTTCAGAGATACCGCTCGCGGGCAGCAGTGAACGCTTTCTCGACACTGAAGCGATCAGTACCTGGAGTGATGTTTTGCTGAACTATTCCACAGCTGACAGGTTAGCTTATTATCGGGCAAACCGATTATGGGAAAAGTTTAATCAAAACGCTTCGGCAGATGATTTAAAAAGGCTTAAACGCTTTGATCCGGATTTGTCATTTGATATGGTTAAACCTGCAGGGGATGACCGGGAAGTTGAGAGGATTACATCAAAACAATTAAAAAGATTTCTGGAAGATCCTGTCCGACAGAAGACTCAACGGCATCTGGGTCTTTATGAAGAAGAAGAAACCATCGAAGACCTAATTTTATGTGAAGATGAACCGTTTTTTTCCGAATTTCCACTGGATTATTATCTAAAAATGGACCCGATAAAGCGATGGCTTGATACTCTGTTTTCTTCTCAAAATACCGATATTGCCAAGCCGGAGCCCGAAGATATTTATAACCTTGTTTATGACGAATGCCGCAGGAAAAGCCAAACTCCTGAAGGCGCCTTTGCCGAAATTGACAAGAATGAACTGCGAGGCCATGTTTGCCAAATCGTAGAAACCATAAATCCTGTTATAGAGCAAATGCAATCTGCGAAAAAGCTGTATCGGGCAGTATTTGTCGGAGAACAGACCGATGAACACATCCCTTCCGGCATCAACCTGGACTTAAAACGATTTTCACCTTTATCCTTGACGGTCCAAACCACAAACCATACATCAGAAAGCGTAACATGTGACGTAGAACTTCACGGGCAACTTCCCTGGGTATGGCAAGACTCTGATAATAGATGGCATGCACTGATATTAACCGGTTCCGGGAAAAAACCAAAAGAACCGGATAAGTACGTATTTGATCCGGTTATATTTTATCTGCTTTGTCTGACCGGAAAGGAGAGTTGCCAGTTGATCGGCACATCCGGAATAACCCTTCATATGGTTTACCGGGAAATTCTGGTGGAGTGGACTTACAAATTCGATCAAGAAACTGCCAGGATGTATTTGGTTGATCTGGTTTCGGATTACCTCAATCAGGCGATGGCGGCATGGCTTCCTTTTGAAATCATCTCGAAGCTGTCGATTCAACCGCATAAAGTGCCCGACGATAAGATTGATGACTTAATCCGAGAACATTTTATTTTAGAGCTTGAAGATGCATACTCAGAAGTTGACGATTATCTGATACGAATTACAAGGCCGACGATTCCTTTGGATGCCTTCGATATGGCTAAAGGACGGTTTAAACTGTTTTTTGATATTAGGAGTGTCCATCCATAAATGAGATGGTTTTTACAAGGTCAAGCATAGGCCCCGGGGGGGAGATGAAGTTTTTAACCACCCCTGAGAAATAGGCTACGCATTTCACGGGGCAGACGCAAAGATTGTGAAAAATAGCCATTTATGGATGGATATCAGGTAACTGACATGTCCTACACACTCGTAGACAACACTGCACAAATTGATTTGAACCGACATGCGCTCATTGAAGCGTCTGCCGGGACAGGTAAAACCTATACCATTGAAAATCTGGTTGTAAGGCTTTTAAAAGAAAGACACGATGTTGCTCTTGAAAATATTCTCATTGTCACCTTCACGGAAAAAGCAACTTCAGAACTGAAGATCCGCATCCGTGAGAAGTTAGAACAGGAATTAAGGGTTTCTGCCGACCATAGTGAAGTTCTTCAAAAAATCAAGGACACTCTGGATTCTTTTGATGCTGCGTCTATTTATACCATCCACGGGTTTTGCCACACAATATTGAAAGATTTTGCTTTTGAAAACGGCACCCTTTTTCGAAACGAGGTCATCGATGATAAGCCCCTTTTTCATACCCTGCTCAAAGAGCAAATGCGAAAAGTCTGGCCTGAAATCTATCAGGAGTATTTTCTTGAAATGCTCAATATATCGGGGCTTAGCACCCGCAAAGACCGGTTCCTTTCCCTGATAGCCGATATCGCAAGGCGAATCTATCGTCCAAGTGCAGGTGATGAAATCAAACCAGATTCGGAAGGCAAAAATATCGGGCAGATTCGATCCGAAATAAAAACACTGCTAATGCAGCTCAAAACCCTGACCGGAATTTCCCCTGTATTTTCCGAGGGGTTTGGCAGATTAAACATCAATGCTCGCAGTAAAAAAACAGTGCTGGAAAAGATCGTGATTCCCCTGGAAACCTACCTGTCTCAAATCAATGAAAACAATTTCACCATGGCTCATTTGTCGGATTTGTTTGACCAAATTCAACAGACCAAATCTGCCGGCCGACAAGGGATCGAATCTCTTATCCCCAACAAATGGCTGAAAAAAGGTGCTAACCCCGAAGTTTGTCCCAATCTTGAACCTATTGTTGAAAAATTAGAAAGCCTGATCGAAGCCCACAATAAATTAGTTCATTTTTTGGTGGTGCATGCCGTTAAACAACTGCAACAAGATGCTGCTATTATAAAACGGCAGAATGGGTGGATCAGCTATGATGATATGCTCGGTCAGGTTGAATCGGCCTTATACGGCGATAATTCAGCAACATTGTTAAAAAAACTGCGGGACAAATACCGGGTCGCCTTTGTTGATGAATTTCAGGATACGGATCCGATTCAATGGCGGATTTTCAGGAAGATTTTCCTGGATCATACTGCGCAGCACTCCGCAAACCTGCTGTATCTTATAGGTGATCCCAAACAGGCCATCTATTCTTTTCGTGGCGCCGATGTTTACGCCTATCTGGATGCAAGAAATGAAATCCAAAGATTGTCAACCTCCGGCAGGGCCAATTTGTATTCTCTGGCAACCAATTGGCGCAGCCGACCGGAACTCGTTCAGGCGTTCAACGATCTGTTCTGCCGCAAAGAATGGTTCCCGCAGCACCATCAGGCCGGTACATTTGAAATTGGCTATCAAGCCGCCGGATCACCGGACGAAGCTGACCTGCCGGCTGTCCTGGTTGCTGACAATTCACACCGTTCGGCACTTAACATCGTGGATCTTCGGGGTCCCAAGTCTCCCAAAGCCGCTAAGCCCGACCTGGCAAGGTTTGTTGCCGCCGAAATTGAATATCTGGTCACAGACGGGGGGATTGAAATCCAGGAAAAAAACAGCGATAGCCGGCCTCTTGATTTCGGTGACATTTGTATTCTTGTGCGCGGTAGACCCGATACCTCTTTTTTAGAACCCGAACTGGTAAATCGAAAAATCCCCTATACATTTTACAAAAAACCCGGGCTCTTTCTTTCCGATGAAGCAGTTTTTCTGAGCCTGGTGTTGCACGCAGTTTTTGATCCAGGCAGTATCCCTGATGTTAAAAAAGCACTGCTTACCCCGTTTTTTGAATATGAACCTAAAGACTTGTACGATTATGAAAACCTGCCGGTTTCCCACCCGCTTAAGCAGTTGCTTTTCCAGTGGAATGACCAAGCCCGATCTCGTAAATGGAGCCTACTTTTTCAGTCTTTGATGGAAGATTCGGGGCTGCTTTTCCGTGAAGCCCAGTCGCGTAACTGGGACAGAAAGTATACCAATTATCGCCAGATATTCGAGCATCTGGAAATAGTTGCCTATCAGAAGAAGTTAGACTTTCGGGGGCTTTCCGCCCTGCTGGACAGTTACCGAAAACAGACTGTCGGTGCGGATGATGATGCCGATATTCATCAAATTGAAAGCGAAGACCGCAAAGTACAGATCATGACCATACATGTCAGCAAGGGGCTCCAGTTTCCGGTGGTGTTTATTGCCGGGGGCCTGAC
>CAZKDT010000003.1:25836-30113 GCA_964551515.1 uncultured Desulfobacteraceae bacterium
ACCGTTTCGTGACGACTATCATGTGTATCATGTGTATGATAATGACCACCCGGCTGTGGGTATCCGTAAAGTCATCGACCTGTGTAAACAATCTGCAAAAGAACAACATGATCGCGAGAAGACAGATGAAGATAAACGTCTTTTTTACGTGGCCTTAAGCCGGGCACAATTTAAACTGTATGTGCCTTTCTTCCCCTTTACAAGCAGGCAAGCCTGGGTTGGCCCGGTGTGTCGATTACTCTCCCCGGCCTTGGCGTCATCTTTTCCGGAAGACGAAGATAATTCGACAGTAGGAAGGCTGGCGCCAGATGCTCATACCGTTTCCGGTGAGGGGGAAGTCAAAATAACTAAGCGAACGATAATTTCTGAAAATGTCATAGACAAACTCCCCTGGACTTTGCCCTCTATTAATAATTATCAACACAGAAAAATCATACTCAAATCATTTTCAAGTCTACACCACAGTATTTTTCACGGCCTGGATCAACCGCCCCATGACATAGGGTTTCAGGCTGCACAGGAAAAAGATAAAGAAGACGATGAAAGCTTTGCCTCATTCGATTCGGCTAACATCCAATCAATCAGGGCAGCGGATGAAATTCCGGGAGGAACAGATATCGGATTGATGTTTCATGATATTATTGAGCATATCGATTTTAAAGCGGTGGTAGAAAATCCTGACGACTTTTTTGAAATACCGGAACCCAGGGATGTTATTATAAAATATATGGAGATATACCGGATTGATGAACGCTGGCGCCCCCGGATCTGCCAGGTTATTGCCAACGTTCTGACAACCCCGGTAAGTGTTGCGGGTGATAAGTTGATTATCGGTCACCTGCGCAGGGAAGATCGGATTCACGAGGTTGAGTTTTATTATCCTTTTTCATTGCCGGTTGATAAGGAATTGGAAATTTCAAACCTTGAGATCCAAAGAGGGTATAATGGATTTATTCGGGGATTCGTGGATCTTGTTTTCCGGTACAAGGGAAAATATTTTATCGCGGACTGGAAGTCAAATCGCATTGATGCCGGTTATGACCTGGAAAACCTGGAAAGCAACATGAACACTGCAGGGTACCATCTCCAGTATAAATTATACACGATTGCCGTGTTGCGCTGGTTGAAACAGTCATTGGGAAATCGGTTTGATCCGGACAAGCAATTTGGCGGCATATTTTATTTTTATCTGCGCGGAATGGGGTCCGGTAACGGAAACGGAATATATTACGTTACCCCCGATGATGTGGGAGGGTTGGAACATCTTGAAGAAGAAATTGCAAACCAAATTGCCGGCACCATGTGATGACGGACGGCTCAAAATATCATCTGATTTTCAATCACATCATAAATGGAGACCACGGCGCTATGACAAATTTCAATTTTGACCCAGGCCAACTCCTGCAAAATCTGGAAACTTTTAAAATATTTGAAAGCAAGGGTCAATCAGAGGCAAAAATGCTTCTGCCATTTATCAGCCACATGGAACTTTCCTTTCTTGATTATATGACCATCAGGGATCTGATGGAATTGGGGGGGTACCAGGGGGATACAGCCCTTGCAATTGTCTTGATGATTATGTTCGCCGTCTTGCAGGAAGGCAGCCTATGTCTGGATCTTGACAAAAACAAATTAATGAACCGGCTGCCGGCAGATACAAGAAAAAAAACTGGTAAAATCATCGGCGATTTTTTGTCCGGTCTCAGTGAAGGCAAGTATCAAAAACTTATTACGAGAAACGGTGATAAATACATGCCATTTATTCTGGATACATCCGGGGAAAGACAGTTACTTTATTTCCAAAAATATTATATTCATGAAAACCGGCTTAAAAACCGTATGGAAGCATTCCTGAAAGCAAAGGTTTCCTTTAATATACCTGACCAAAAAATCGATAATTTATTGAAAAAAATCTATTCACCCCCCCTTGCTATTCGTGTCAGTCAGGACAACACACCGATTATAAAAGATTCCCAGCAAGTCAAAGCGATAAGGCTGGCACTTAAGTCCCAATTTTCGATTATTTCCGGTGGACCGGGAACAGGCAAAACCTCTCTTATGGTCAATATCCTTCGGTGTCTTGTCCGTGCGGGCATTCCTATATCCCGCATTATTTTTGGTGCACCCACCGGGCGCGCGGCACAAAGAATCACCGAAACGATTCAAAACAGTATTGCAGGCATACAGGAACCTGCTTCCGAAGATTTGGACCTCCTGAATCTGAAAGGAAGCACTTTACATAAAATTTTGCGATACAGAAGTTACGCGCACGACTTTTATTATCAGCATAGCAACCCGCTGCCCGTATCGGTAGTTTTGATTGATGAAGTATCCATGGTGGATGTGGTTATGCTGGATAAATTCCTCCAGGCCGTCGATCCGGTAAAAACAAAGCTCGTTTTTTTGGGAGATAAAGATCAATTACCATCTGTGGAAGCAGGTTCTGTTTTTGAGGAAATGATCCCAAACGAAATTCGTGCTTCAAGGTTTAAGAACCGGTTTGTTGTTTTGCAAAAAGTCTATCGCTCCGGTGTCAATCTGCTGGAACTGGCAAATCAAACCAATACGGGTGACTTTCCGCCGTTTACGGCGGTTACTTTTGAAACTGCGCTTTCAATCCAATCGGATCAATGGGCTTTTGTCACCGCAGAAAGTTTCGATAACTGGCGGAAACATATTTATCAGTGGGTAAGATATCAGTACCTTAACCCACTGACGAGCAATGAAAAAAGTTTCAAGGATTTGCTTGTCAAAGTGGGTGAGATGACCGCAGGTCAAATTATGTCCTCCGAACAAGGTCAAGATTTATTACGCCACATATTCATGGTGGTAGAACGAGCTAGAATTTTGTCTTTTTTACGTAGTGGGATTTACGGATGTACCGTAATTAATACCCTGATCTTCAATTACCTTATCAATGAATTCGACCCGTTGGCAAAGAGGCAATCCCATGTATTTTCCGGCGCTCTGATTATAATTACCCGTAACGATTACTCAAAAGAGCTTTTTAACGGAGATGTAGGGGTTATGATTAAAGATGGTACCGGCACTTACAGGGCATTTTTTCATCGATCCGGTTCTTATATCAGCTTTCCGGTAAACCTTTTGCCGTCTTGGGAATTTGCTTTTGCCACGACGGTGCACAAAAGCCAGGGATCGGAGTTTGATGATGTATTGCTGGTTCTGCCTGATAATGAAAACCATAGACTGCTGACCAGGCAGATTGTTTATACCGGTATAACCAGAGCAAAAAAACGGGTAGTAATATATGGTTCTCAGGCAGCCCTGAATGCCGCGCTGCAAAAGAAAATCGAGCGGCAATCCGGTTTAATGTGGTAAGCCTACACGCTTGCAAAAATAATGAGTTTTCAATTTTGGGAGGAGAAACCATTTTGCTGAAAAAATTAAACCCGGCTGTATCCAAATACTGGCTTATTGCTCTGGCGGGATTGATGTGGAGTGGCGTTGGAATAATGCTCTTACGTCTTGCTTATATCTGGCTGGCAACTGTCAATTGGAGTATGGGGGTGTCGCTGGGATCGCTGGGCATTATTTCAGCGTTAACAGCCTATCGTTACGGCTTTTCCAAAATTGCACTTAAAAATATCGCCCGGCTCTGTCTTCTCCCGAATAAATACTGCATCTTCGCATTTCAGACCTGGAAAGGTTATCTGATTATCATCTTCATGATTATGTTAGGCATTACTTTGCGTTACTCACTCATCCCAAAGCACTTTCTTGCCGTCATCTATGCAGCCATAGGGGGCGCGTTGTTCCTTTCAAGCTTTCATTTTTACCGGCGTATCTGGCAGGTAAAAATCCTGAAGCAGCCATGTTGGCCACATAAAGAAGAGTAAAAGAACTTAGTGGCTTCGCCCCATAACCGCTAAGTTGTTTTAAAGATGAACGTCCAACATCGAACATCGAACGTCGAATAATGATGTCGCTCCGCTTCTCAAATTATTCCAACATGGAATGACTATTTCCTTTTCTTTTCAGCCTATTTAGAGCTACCAAAATCCACCGCCTATTTTTAATCAAGCCATTTTATGCTCCACAGAGTTTTTTTGAATAAAAATTCAGACTCATCAGGAGTCATTTTTTTTCTGATATGCCTAAAACATACTGAGAAAGCAGATTTTGGGCACACTTATCCTAATATGTGCGGTACCGATAAGAAAGGAGTGCTTCCTTTAACCGCATGGGACCGGTTTCATCATTGCAATCCTTTTTCTGGCTTCAACCAATAACTCTAATGGCGGGTGATTTCTTGTTAG
>CAZKDT010000004.1:0-18788 GCA_964551515.1 uncultured Desulfobacteraceae bacterium
GCCTCATGAAAAAAAATATAACATCCTGGGTGGCGTTGCTGACTTAGGCAAACTCTTGTATGATCTCCCTGTTAATACCATTGGCGCTTTTGCCTCTATGTGGGAAGACGACAACCCGGAAGCTACTCACGATTGGAAGGATATCTCCCGCCGCGCCCAGGCCGAAAGAGCTAAACAACGAGCCGCAGAGGAAGGCGGGGAAGAATACGTCTTGCCCTTCATCCAGAGAAAAGACATCCGAGATGCCAGTGGGAGCGCTGGCTTTTCAGCGGTTTCAATGGGTGCCGGCGCCACAGGAGCAATCGCAGCATCCCCCGTTCCTGTCCCTGGCGCCAGGGTTGCCGCTGGCATGGCCAGTTCTGGGGCAGCCGCTTACAACATGGATAAGACCATGTTCACCCAACAACTAATTGACGCCTACCGCCAGACAATCCAAGAGACAGAAAAGCGGGAAGTTTCCCCGGAAGAGGTCGTCCAGCTGGTGGAGGATACCAAAGAACTGAGGGGGAATCACGCCTTGTGGGAGGCAATCCCGGAGGCTGTCGGCAATGCTGTTTCTTTGACCGGGATAGGTGCCCTATTTAATGCCGCTGTTGGTAAAAAATTAGGGGCCAAGGTATTTAAAACCCTTGCCGGGATGTACGGTGCTGAACTCACCACAGAAACAATCACCCAGACCGGGCAGCATAATGTCGAAATTGACGCAGGGCTCCAGGTCGGAGAGAAACGGTCTTTTACATCTGCTATGGATATGGCCGAGTCATTCAAAGAAGTTGCCCCGCAAACGATTATTCTCACGTCCTTATCCGGTGGAGGCGCTGCTGTTGCCGGTAAAGCCGCCGGGATGATTCTCAAGCCTGTGGGAATAGATGAAAAACAAAACCTCCTTGACTCTGATAAAGGTTTTTCCGGGGAAGACATGAACTCCCAACCCCAGACAGGAGCCTTTCAATCTGCCATGGAATCCGCCCCATCCGAGCAGACGCTTAACCCGGACCAAACCCCGTTCACTGAACCAGACCAGGCACAAGCAGAAAATCAATCCCAGACTTTCCAGGATGCCATGGTCGGACAATCCCCCGGCCCCGAAGAATGGGAAATATGGGCTGCGGAGATTGAAGGACAGAAGGCTAAACGTGCAGCCGACAAAGCCACAGCCACAGATGAAACCAGGAGAGCCGACAAGGTGGTCACCGCCCAGGCAGATCTTGAAGCCGCAAATGCCAAGGCCAATACCGGGGCCTTTGATTTGGTCATGCAGGCCAACCGGGAACGGAACCAGAACGCCATTGATGGAGTCTATTCACAACCCATACCTGCCAACGAAGGAGAGGTCGAAGTTCAGGTCAATATCGAAACCTTCCGGAAAGAGCGGAAAAAGGAACACTCCGTCGCTGCCCTGGAAGAACGTCAGGCGAATATGCAGGGATTACAACCCATTCCTTCTGACGCCCAGGTACAGGCCGAGTCAGCTATGGATAGGTTTGAATCCCGGGCGGGGCAGGAACGAACCGGAGAGACGGTTATCCTTGACGAGCAACCCAATAATCTTAACACACCCGTCATTGAATCCAAAGAACCAACGATTATTTTAACAGATCGTCAAAAGGAGGAACACAAGGCCTATGACCCATTTGAACGGATCACCGAAAGACTTGGAGGTAAGGTCAAACGACCGCCATCGGTACAGCAACAGTCATACGTTGAAGAGGTGGAAACAGCCGCCCAGAGAGAGAAAGGCTTATCTGATACCGCTCTCAACCAACCACCGTCCGATAGTCGTGTGACCGACGCCAAGCTCTTTGGCACATCCTCTATGGCTAACACCATCAGATCTAAGGGCTTTAAGTCTCTCGACAGGAATAGCCATCTTATGGTGCTTGCCAATGTGAATAGCGCTCTCAACGACGACAAGATTTTCGAGGCTGTTATCAAGGCCGTTCCTGTTAATGTGATGGACAACCTCATCGGGAAGGAGTGGGCGACCAATAGCCTCCTCCATAATAAATCTATGCTCCGCAATCGGATTGCCGTTTCTGGTGAGAAATCTATACTTGAGCCCGTAGTCACTTTCGTCGACTCTCTTTCTTCCATTTTCAAAGTCGGATTTGCAGGACGCTTTGCAGAAAAAACGGGTTTGCCCCTTCCTGGAGGACCACGCCCGGGTAAAGATGCTTCCACAATGAGAACAGGTAAAAGTCTGCCTGGAGCGAAAAGTTTTGCGGCACTCGGCGGAACAAAAAAACTTGACTTGGTTGGCACGGCTGGGGGCGATAACTCTCTCGAAACTGATTCCACAGGTAGAACACACAAGGGTTCTCATATTGCAACCTCTTTAATAAATGGTCAAGTTGTTAAAACTGATATTAACCCAACAGACAAACAAAAGCAAGCAGGGAATTATTTACATGGGACAGTCAAAGTCCACGGGCTGGATATTGCAATTGAGAATCCTGGCGGGTCTGTACGGAAGGGTGTAGACGGTCAGGGGAATTCCTGGGAAACCACCATGCAGGATCATTATGGATACTTTAAACGTAGTGAGGGCCGTGACGGCGACCAGGTGGATGTTTTTATTAAGCCTGGAACCCTGATGTCTCCTAAGACTTTTATTGTTGACCAGGTTGATCCGAAGACCGGCAAGTTTGATGAACACAAAGCCATAATGGGAGCCTCTTCCGAATCAGAGGCCCGGGAGATTTATGCCCGTAATTATGACAAGGGGTGGCAGGGACTTGGCGCCATCACTGAAATGAACCCGGATGATTTTAAGGTCTGGTTGAAGGATGGGAAGCGGACAAAAAAACCTTTGGCTATGAGCCCCCAAGGGTCAGCTGCCAAAAAAACCGAAGATTCTCCTAAGGGCCCACAGAGCAAGACTGATACCGCCTATCTACCCGATAATACCCCTGTTAAATTTGTATATGAAATTGTGGAGCTGGATGATCTTCTGCCTTCCCACGATACCGACATGAAAATTAATCCGGAGTACCCGCAAGAATTACAGCCCAGGGACAGGGAACGGGCAGGATCACGCGCTCAGATCCACGCCATGGCTAAAGACTTAAATCCGGCCAGGCTCATGGAAAGCAAAAGTGTGGCCAACGGAGCCCCCATCATAGGCAATGATAATAATGTAGTTGAATCCGGGAATGGCAGAGTGATTGCTTTGGATATTGCCTATGGTCCAGATGGTGATAAAGCGAAGGGTCAATTTTATAAAAACACCCTGGGCAAAAACTTGGAATCCTTGGGTTTTAATTCTGGTTCACTGAACGAGATGGAAAAACCGGTACTGGTCCGCCGGCGTACAACCAAGATCGATGACCTTGTTTCTTTTGTCCAAAAGGCCAATGAAACCGAGGTCGCCAAGATGTCACCGGCTGAACAGGCCAAGGTGGATGCCAAAAACCTGACCAAAGAAGACATGGCACATTTCCACCCCTCTAAAGATGGGAGCCTGGCGGCTGCTAGCAATCAAAATTTTGTTTCCCGTTTCCTCAAAAAAATGAGCGCCGAAGAGGCCAGCGGATATATGACGGCCGATGGCATGCCTACCCGCCAGCTCATTGACAGGATGCAGGCTGCAGTTTTCCAGAAAGCCTATGAATCTGACGAACTGCTGTCAATGATGGCCGAGGATGCAGATCCGGATATTAAAAATATTCTTAACGGCCTGGTCACCGCTGCCGGAGACTTTGCCCTGGCCCAGACCCACGACAAGGCTATGGCTCAGGAAACTTCCCAGGTCATTGTGGACGGAATCAATTATATCCGGCAGGCCCAAAAAGATTATCCTCATTTAAAAGCCATCTCCGGGAAGTCCAAAGTTCTTGCCCAGGTCAACCAGGCCCTGGCTCAACAAAATATCTTTGGTGAAAAAACGTCAAAAGACGCCAAACGGGTTGCCCATACGCTTGCTTGGAATGTCCGGAGTGGTAAAAAAATAGGAGAATTTATCTCTTATATCGGGGCTGCAATGAGGGAATCCCTTGCAGATTTGAACCAATCTGTTATATTTGGAGATAAGAAAGATCTTTCACCCGGGCTTTTCGTCAATAAAGCCCTACATAACATGGAGAATAGCGACGATGGCGGACAAAAAACCCTCTTTGGCTCAAATAATGAATCCGGAGCAGAAAAGCCGCTTCCTGGAGATAATTCTGAACAAAGCAGCCAAGAGAACAAACCAGACACTGGAGAAGGGGGACCTTCCGATAGTGATCCCACCGAAGGCCAAAACCGTCAAGACCCAAAAACCCCTATTGAGGATTCCGAGGAGCTGATAGATATTTCCCCTGAAGACCTTGACTACCAGCAAGCCTACGATGCCCACCAAGGGACAAGCCACGTTCCAGACGATAGAGCAAAACAGGAACAGCAAGGCTATTATCAGCACATGAAATCCATTCAAGATAAATTCTTGAAACTGATCAAGCCTGAACAAAGAGAAGACCTGAAAGCTGAGTTGAGGATATATCAAGAAGGATACCTGAGAAAATACGGTGCTGTCCTGTCTGCAAGATCAAAAACCATGTCATCCATGATTACCGGGCCTTCAAATTTCCCAACAGCAAGAAACCAAAAACGTCTTGATGCTGAACAAAAACGATACCAAGAATTAGAGGCATGGGACAAGAAAGCTCAGAACGCCATCAAAAGAGAACTTGGTTTATCCGGCGTTATTTCCAGCGATGACCCACAGGCAATTAAAAAATTAAAAGACAAACTTGCCAATCTGGAAAAATCTCAGCAGATGATGAAAGATGCCAACAGGATCACCCGGAACAAAAAACTTTCAGATAAAGAAAAAGTAAAAGCCTTAATAAAACTTGGACTATCTGATAAAATGGCAATCGAAGCGATGGTCCCGGATTACGCGGGGAAAATTGGCTTTGCCTCGTATGCTCTCACAAATAACAATGCCAATATCAAACGGGTCAAAGATAGAATCGCTGACCTTGAGAAAAAGGCAGAAGATGAAACCATCACCGTGAAAATAGGTGACGTTGAAATAATCGACAACGTGGAAGATAACCGGGTCCAGATTATCTTTGATGGGAAACCCGATGTGGATACCAGAAAAGATTTAAAAGCGAACGGGTTTAGGTGGGCGCCAAGCGTAGGCGCATGGCAAAGACACCGGAGCAACCGGGCTTTATCTTTGGCTCACGCTGTTGTTGGAGGGATCAAAAAAACCGACGAAGGAACCTCCCCATTCTCCACAGCCCAAGACCTCGCAGCAAACCAGGAAAAAGAAAAAACTCCGGAGTCTATTGCAAACCCAGCCGAGAGGTACTACGCTGGAGGCCGAGAGGGAGACGTCGGTTATGACACTAATTTGGTACAGGCCTACCCGGTCAACAGAGTACGACAGACAGGTGAGATTGCTGTCTCACGAAGAGCGGTTAAAAGCGTGGCAAATGCTGCCGAAGTCCTATCAGGGCTTGGTGAAGCGTCCCAGGAGGAACTCTACCTCCTTGCCACCGACAAATCAGGAAAAGTCCTAAACCTCCACAAGTTTTCAAAAGGCACCTCTGTAGAAACACCCGTCCACATCAACCAGATGGCAGGGCATCTTCTCGCGATGCCTGGTGTCAGCAAGGTCTATTTTGCTCACAATCACCCTTCCGGGGACCTTAAAGTTTCCGAAGCGGATCAAGCTGTTTTTAAGGTCTTGAGAGATTCCTTGTCTATCCAAAAGATAGAAACCGAAGGGTTTCTTATTGGATGGGACAGGTATCTAACCTTTGATGAAAACGGAGAAGGCGCCCCCAAAAGAATTCTTAAAAGCAAGAACAAAAAATACAGCATCCCGGTGACGGAGAGGAAGATCGTTGACCGAAAACAGAGCCGGGGCAAGATCTTTTCTCCATACGCCTTAATGGACAGATTGGCCCATGAGGAAGACGGTATCCTCTTTGCCGGCATCAACCTTCTTGAAAGCACATTCATCCCTTTTAAAAAGGGCATGTCAATAAGAGATGCAGCAGCTGACATCCTATCCAAGGCATCCGAAGTAAATGCCGAATATGCCTTTATCAACGTACAAGAAAAAAGCGAAACTAACCGGTGGAAACTTTATAATGCTCTTGCAAAAGGCCTTGACGGCCAGGGGATTAGAACTCTGGATATGGTCAGCCGTGATGCAAATGAAAACCTTATCAGTTTTAGCGAAGTCGGGGAATTGTATGAAACGAACCCGGACAGCATCCGGGCGCTTGCATCTGATGAAATCCTTTACCATGCCATACCTCCATCGACTGAGAGATCCACAATGACGGACAAAAAAGATTCATTCGTCTCTAATTTGGATAAGGCTGGTCCCTTTATTTCTGAGGTATCTCGTGACGGATTGATGGTGGACATTAAAACTTTTACCGATGCTTTTGAGGCTCTCTCCGTTCTTGATCATATTAACGATCTTCTCAAAATCCCAATTAGCCCTTCCATGGGAAGGCATCCCTCTCAACCCATTAACGGTAAGGCCTCTCCTTCTGAGAGCCTCCGCAATAGTATGCGGTTTAACCTTGCATTCTTCAGCAACCTTATCAATAGCGATACCTTTAGCGATAAGGGTTTTAGCGGCATCGATATCAAAACTCAACGGACGGTGAACTTTCGAATGGGAGTCACGTTCAAGAATCTTGAGGTTATTGATTCTATTGTCAAGTTTATCCCCGTTAACGTGATGGATAACCTCATGGGAGAAAAGTTTTCTGCCGATATGTTTTTCGACAACCCTTCTATGCTCAGGAGACCTATTGCCTCTATGTTGGCGAACGAGATATCCAGAAGGGGAAACTCCGCCAACACTCTTATAAAGGCCACAACACTCGGGATTGCAGAAAAATACTCCAGTCTCATTGGTGTTGACTTCACAAAGATGTTTGGAGATTTTGTGGCCACAGTATCCACAAACGAGAGTGACTTTTTTAGTCCTGGAAAGAGCAAAGCATTTTCTGGAACAAAAAAACTTTCCAGAGGTGTTGTTGTTAACGGCGAAAGAGTCTCTCACGATAGCCTTCCCACATTGGAAACAAGTAGTATTTATCATAGTGATAAGCATACCATAAAACACGATGGTGCTCAAGCTAAAAAAGTAAACAATTTCAGTAAATACATAGACTTGTCTTCCGTTAAAAAAAGATTTAAAGGGCAAAATATCGAGGTTCTCGGTGATGGATCGCTATCTATTCAATTCAACAACGATTCAGAGTTGATTATTAAGTCTGTAGAAGAAATAAGCGATAGCGATTATAAATTTGCAATTTCTTCAGGCAAGATGCAACCATCAGGGATTCTTCTTGGCAAATATCTACACGGAGCCATTACTCTATCAAGCCAGGCTACAACCCGAACGCTTGACCATGAATTGGTCCATCATTTAGAGAATGTCGGCATTATCGGAAAACCAGAAAAGCTGGCCATTGATGCTAAAATAAATGAGTTTTCCCGGAAGAACAAACTCGATTTCAGCCTGGTCCAGGATCAAAGAGAGAACCGGGCAAACTTTATCTCCCAATATCTTGAAGCCAGGGAACAATACAGAGGAACTCCCATAGGGAAGGCCCTACAGAAGATATCCGACCTTATAGACGCCTTAATCCATGTCGGACGGAAGTCTGTCAAGAAGCTTGCCAAGGGCATGGAGACGGGGAAGATTTACAATCAGACCCCTAAAAAAGGTGGCCAGATGGCACCGCAGTACCATACCGAATCCGACAGAATATACACCCCAGAGGTGAAAGACTTCTTGAAAGCCGGTGGGTTCGGGCAGAAGAAAAACGAAACATTCAAAGAAAAATTTGATCAGGTCAAGGTCCTTGCCGGTGATAAACTGAGACAAGGCATGGTGGATCAATTCCACAGCCTAAATAAAGTTCTGAAAGACAAAGACGCATGGATGATGGCGCATCTCACTAAATCTGATACCGGTGTGTTGATGACAGCTATAAACGAAGGTATGCCTATTCTTGACGATTCAGGTGCCGTAGATATCAAAGAAGGTTCCAAGAGCCTGAAGGATATACTCGCACCACTCGGGAACGAAACCGATGATTTCCTGGCATGGATCGCAGCACACAGATCAGAAAACCTTCTGGCAGAGGACAAAGAAAACCTCTTTACACCAGAGCAGATTGCAGCAGGTAAGACTCTCAATAAAGGCCGGGAAGCACTATACGGCAATGTAAGGAAAGACTTTGAGGATCTCGGGGCAGCGATAACCGATATCGCCGTTAAAACTGGCCTGGTAAACGAAGAGGAGGCACAGCAGTGGAGAGATGAAGGTTTCTATGTTCCATTTTATCGGATGCTTGAAGACCAAGAGGGGTCAAGGAGAGGTCCAGGAAACATTAATGGGCTTACCAACCAGAAGGCTTATAAAAAGCTCAAGGGCGGAATATCACAGCTCGATGACCTGTTGACCAATACTCTTCTTAACTGGAATCACTTGATCAGTGCTGGGCTTAGAAATCAAGCAGGGAAAAAAGCACTTGAGTCAGCGGCCGATATGGGCCTGGCCAGTGTGGTGCCAAAGGCAATCAAGAGCAAGGATGCTGTATATGTCCGGGATAACGGCCAGGAAGTGTGGTACGAACTGGACCAGACACCCGAAGCGCAGCTTGTTTTAGATTCTATAATGTCTCTCAATTATGAAGGTCTTAATTCTGTTGCAATGAAAGGGATGAGAATGTTCAAAAGGGTTCTCACCCGAGGAGTAACAGCGAGCCCAGGGTTTAAGATAAGGAACCTTATTAGGGATTCCATGCACGCGCCTGCGGTTGCCACGGTCTCGAAGAACCCATTAAAAAACATCGCTGTTGGGTTTAAAGAGAAGGCAACCATGAAGAGAATGGAATCTGGCGGCGGCGCTTTCAGCCAAGAAGGGTATATTCATGGGTCTGATCCTGATGCCATCAAGGGTCTTGTTGGTGTGGCGTCTGACTCAATTCTCAACACACCCCATAAAATTGCAGCAATGTGGCGTAAATATGAGGATTTTGGAAACACCTTGGAGAATATTAATAGGGTGGCAAGCTTCAAGAATGACCTATCCAAGGGCAAATCTCTCCTTGAGGCAAACTTTAATGCCAGAGACCAGCTTGATTTTTCCAGGTCGGGGAGTTTTTCTTCAGTTCGGGTACTCACCCAGGTTATTCCGTTCCTGAACGCAAGGATGCAAGGGCTCGATAAAATAGGTCGGGCGGTTATGGACCCGGCACAGCGGAACCAGCTTGCCCAGGTCGTGGGGATGTATACCATTGCCTCAGTATCCGTGATGTTGGCTATGGCTGGGGATGATGATTATGACGAGGCCCCAGAATGGGAAAAAAGAACATACCACTTATTCAAGATCCCCGGGGTGGATAAAATGTTCCGGATACCGAGGCCGTTTGAGGTTGGTGCCATTGCCTACATGAATGAGCAAATGGCCAGGCAGTTCGTGGATGCGAATGCAAAAGCGGGTGATTTAGGGTCAGCCCTATACCACACCTTGTCGGATACATTTGCTGTGAGCGTTGTACCGCAGGCGTTCAAACCACTGCTTGAAGTTTATGCCAATAAGGATTCTTTCCGGAATACGCCAATTGAATCTATGTCTATGCAGAGGCTATCCAAAAAAGAGCGGTCAAAACCGTGGACAAGTGATCTGGCAAAAGGCACAAGCTCTGCGATGTCGGCGGTATTACCTGAAGGTGCGACACTTTCTCCTGTTCAAATCCAGCACTTAGTCAGGGCGTATACTGGATGGGCCGGCGCAACAACCCTTGCCTCAATAGACTTCCTGATAAAGAAAATTAACGGTGACATTACTCCCAAAACAAAAATCAGCGAATACACATGGAACCCTGTATCCTCTTTCGCCCGAGATAACGAAGCAAAGAGTTCAAAATATGTAACCCAATTTTACGATAATATGTCTAAACTCAATACAATGTGGGCTGATATTAGAAAATATAGAGGAACTCCAGGCGGGAAAGAAGTAACGACAGAGCAGATAAGCAAACTTAGATACAGAAAGATGTATAACAATTTAAGCAAACAACTTTCTACATTAAGAAAACAAGAAGAATTTATCTATAAAAATACCTCAATGAAGGCTGAGTGGAAGAGGGCAAGATTGGAGATAATCAGAAGACGTAAAAACGATCTCACAAAAAGGGCCATAATGGCTTCTAAGGATGTATTTTAAAAGAGATCGGAGACACTTTCAACGTTTCTCCGTTAATTCTCCAGCATTTAATTCGTGGATATAGCGCTGCATTGGGAATGTTTGTTGTAGATTCGGCTGACGTCCTGCTAAGGCTGATTAAAGACTACCCGGACAAACCAGCCAGAACCCTGGACGAATATGGAATGGGTATGGTGAAGCGAGGGACTCCGGCCAGGACAACAAAATATGTAAACGAGTTTTACGAGGTGGCCCAGGAAATTGAAAAGACTGTCAAAACTTACCGGCACTATTTGACGGGGGATGACCCGGAAGCCGCCCGGAAGTACATGGAAAAGAATAAGGGCAAGATGGCCGGAAAGCGTACCGTTACCAGGGCAAAAAAAGCTTTGACTAAATTAAACAAACGCATGCGGCTGATCCAGAACGATAAGTCCATGGATGCAAAAACGAAACGGGAAAAAATGGACGAACTCACCACCAGAAGAAACCAGCTGGCCATGGACGTCTTTGAGAAAGTCCGAGGTTTACAGCGGTAAGGTTAATGAGAGATTTTGATTACAGATGAAACCAGAAAAAAAAGATAAAAAATATTCCTTAGAAATGGAGTCACCTCCCATTACGCACCGAGTCTTTTCTATCACTGGTTTTGTTTTTTCTGGTTGGATTTATTTTACAGATTCCCGTTTTAAGATACCAAGCGAGGAAGCTAATTGTTTCGCCTGTTTTATGATTCCAGAAGGTAATGTGATTGACGTTTATACAATGCTCGAAAAAATGAGAAAGACAGGATTTTTTAAATGCCAGACTTTGTAAAAATACCGGATAAAATTGCACTGTATGAAGCCGCTGACACGGAGAATATCAAAGCTGTTGTTGGTGGGATCAATACGGACTATTTTGCCCCGTCTGCAAATATCAGTTTTAAGATGCAATCCGGTGAGGAAAAGTATTTTTTTAATATTGCTGATGATATTGATCAGGTTAAGACTGTTGGCCAGGCCGAAGATTTTAATGCTGACAAACTGGCTGTCAGGGGTGGAGATGTTGAATCCACCTTTACCCTGGGTGATACATCATTAAAAATTGAGCGAGTTTTTTCAACAAAACCCACAGAGGCTCCCAGGTATAAATTGGCGTTCTCTCCTGGGGTCCAATTTTTTTACCAGCCCGAATTAACCGCTGAAGAAATAGCCGAAGGATGTGAACGGCCTGACAATGTAGTGGGGTCATATGCAGTGTATTGTGACCAGCAGGGCCATTTAAAAAACTCTGATGGGTCCACTAAAGTCAATTACGGCTGTGGAAAAATTGGGCATCTTTACGCCCCATACTGGACAGATGCGGATGGTAATAAAATTAAAGGCACCCAGGAGATTCAGGGTAACATCCTAACCTTTGCCTTGCCTCCCCAAGAGTGGCTTGATTCCGCAGTTCTGCCCATCACCCTTGATCCAGATGTTGGGTATACAACTGCCGGGGCCACAACAGTAACATATAACAGTATTTATGTTTACGGGTTGGCTAAAGACTCGCCGGCCTCTGGCGGCACTGTCGAATCCATGTCACTGTATACGGCCTTTGCTGGTACAAATGTTTTTAAATTGGGTATTTACGAAGACTCTGCTGGTCTGCCAGGTGACTTGCTCCTCACTACAGACGAGGGGATAGAGGCCGCTGCATCGTGGGTGGATGTCGATGTGATATCTCCCGCAGATGTTGTATCTGGCACTGATTACTGGTGTGGTGTTATGACGGATGGTGTCGCAGGTAAATACGACACCGTCGCAGACGAAGAAGCTATGCAATTTAAGTCGGGCCAAGTGTATGGGACATGGCCTGATCCATTTCCGAGTCTCCCAGGAGATAACCCCAGGCTTTGTTCGGTTTATTTTACATACACAGAATCCGGTGGTTTATTGCCTATAAAGCTTACCGGCTCTGCTGATGCCGTTAGTGGAATTTTAGGAAATATCAATGTCCGAAAAGGCTTATCAGGCGACATCAATGCCACATCCGGGATTTCCGGTCTAATCCATATCCGCAAAAGCCTATCCGGCACTCTCAATGCAACGGGCTTTGTATCTGCAAATTTAACAGTCAGCGGGACCGTGACCCTATCCGGTGGTCTTTCAGCACTTGCGGGGGTGTCGGGTAGTTTGAGTGTAAGAAAGTCCTTGTCTGGCTCTCTTGGTGCAAGTTCAGATATCAGCGGGTCAATCACTATAGATACTGTCGGGAAAGTCAGCCTATCGGGCAGCATCGGAGCAATGTCAGCAATCCATGGAGCCTTAAGTGTTCGGCGTGGGTTGTCTGGGTCAATTGATGCCGTTTCAGATATTGATGGGAATATTAATCTCAAGGTTTCAATGTCAGGTTCAGCCGACGCCGTGGCGGAATTGGCCGGAAGATTGAGAGTTATTGGTGAAAGCTCATTAGGCGTGGTGATAGACCCCTCCATTGAATCGGTAACAGTCAAAAGAATTTTGGAATCAATAACGGTTAAACGAACCATTATCTCAGTATAGGAGTCTTAAAATGGCGGATTTTGTTGAAAGTATTAGGAATGAGTGGCTGGACACTTTTGGGGCGACAACTCGGTATCTTGCATTGTTTGACGGAGATCCGCAGGGCGCAGGGACGGAGCTTTCTGGCGGGGCATATGCCCGTGTCGCAATTGCGTCCGCTGATTGGGGCGCCGCCGCAGCCGGAGCAAAATCAAACACAACAAAAAAAAGCTTCCCCCAGGCCAGTGCTGATTGGAATGGTGGCAGCGCTATTTCCCATTGGGCTTTAATGTCATTAAGTACGGGCGGGGTTGTCCAGGCTAGCGACGCCTTGAATGTGGCAAAAATCGTTCAAAGCGGTGATACTCCTGAATTCGATGTCGGGGAACTTGACTTAACAGTCGCATAAGAGGTGGTCTCATGATGTCGGAATATGTCCATAAGGGGAATGACAATACCAATGATTTTATCTTAAAGGCCGATGGTGCATCTGTTGATTTGTCCGGTGTGTCCAAGATGGTTTTGGATTTTGGCGGGGGTATTTCTGTCAATTCTGATGATGATTCGGTGGTCTTTGATTGGAGTGGCGGATTTGGCGGCCTGGTTCTGGCTATGGGGGGTATCTCTGAGTTGGTTGCTGGCAAGCAATACCAGCCTTCTCTTACCGTTTTTGATGCTCTTAATACCAATGGCGTCAATTGGGGCAAGATTGATGTTGTGATTTTATAATGAATTGCATTGACAAGGAATAAAACTGATATGGAAAGGTTGAGATCGTTGGGTGCTGAAATTATTGGATGGGTTGTGAGTTTTTGCTGTTGGTTTACGCCGGCCCACTGTGATCATTTTGCAAAAGTCCTGGCTGTCCTCATCGGGGTTGTTACATTGCTTTTTATCACGCTCCCAAAAGCGTGGGATTACCAAGTGCAAAGATGGAGGGGTAAAAAATGAGCTTATCAAAAAAACAACAAAGGTTTACTGGCTGCATCGGCCAGCTCATAACATATGCCTATTCCAAAGGTTACGGTTTGACCCAGGGGGATTCTTTCCGGGATGAAAGGGTCCATGGCGGCTTTAATGAACAAAAGTCCTATTCAGCGGCAAGGTCGGTTCATAAAATTCGGTTGGCCAATGATTTCAATTTGTTCATTGATGATGAATATATCAAAGACGGGGGCCATGATGCCTGGCTTGACTTGGGGGAATATTGGGAATCACTTGACGATGATGCACGTTGGGGTGGCAGGTTTAATGATGCAAATCATTTTAGCTTTGAACATTGGGGGTGTAAATAATGTTTGGAATTGGAACCATTGTCGGAAAGATCTTTGGGACTGATAAGGCCATCACCAGCGTTGTGGATGGGGCAAAAAATGCTCTGGATAAACTTGTCTACACCTCCGAGGAAAAAGCGGATGATCATGCGAAGTCTGTAACAGAAGCCCGGACAATGGTGATCGACTGGTTGAAAAACACCCAGGGACAGAACATAGCCAGGAGGGTAATTGCCCTTGTCATCACCTCCATGTGGGCGCTGAACGTTCTTCTTATCCAGGCCCTATCTGTCGCAGCCGTCTGGGTCAGTGAGCCTAAGCAGTATTTGGCATCGGCAGAGGTTATTAGTAAAAACGCTCAACCAGTAACATCTGCAATGATGCTTGTCCTTGCTTTTTATTTTGCAGCACCCCAAATGGGCAAATTTGCAGACGCAGCTTTAAAAAAATTTTCCGGAAAGTAGTTTTTGTTTACCTTAATTAAGGAGTATTATTATGCAGTTTCGTGGATTGATAGAAATTAAACTTGGTGAAATTGATGTCATGGAAGTGGACGGACTTGGTGCGAGAACATGGACCGACGTCGCCGCTTCGGGATACTATGACTTTGAGGGATTGCTGCCAGCTGGTTTTTTGCCTGTTGCTGGTAAAATCCAGACCATGGAGGCCTTCGTGGGTCAGACTACCGTGGGTTTGGAATTGGGTATTACCGCAGACCCGAACGCCTTTGTCTCCACCAAAAACGGTGTGGCAAAAGGCACTATTAATGCAATTCTCGGCGGAGACATGGACGTGGCCATTGATGCGGATACCGTTGTTCGCCTGACTGCTACGGGAAATGCCGATTTCACCTCTTTGACCGCTGGCAAAGTTGCCTGTTCTCTCTGGTGCATTGACATGAACGAACCGGAAACAGTTGTCACCAATTAATACGGCTGTAACTTTTAAATAGAAAGGCCCTGGGGAATTCCCTGGGGCCTTTTGTTTTTAGGTTTGTCATTTTAAGATAACAAATGGAGGGGGTTATTTGTTCGTTCGTCTATATTGAGAGTTCCCAGAAACCACCTGGCTGCCATCTGCATAAATTACACCAGTCACCCTATCAGCGGGAATTGGGATGGTCGTCAAACCATCCTGCACAAGTCGAGAAACGAGATACCCGGGGGTGCCGCAAGAAGTTATGACGAATGAGATATTAAAAATTATATCATTCACCTTAAAATATCTGAATCCTGGTGCGTCTATATTGGTCCTAATGGCTTTTATTTTAGACATAATTCAAAATCCTTTAAAAGAAATTAAGCTCCTGCTCGACTTCCGGCTGGTGAAAAACAGGAGGCGTCCTTGAGTCATAGATAAACTGCCCATTATCCCGCAGCGGATATCGTTGATTTATACTGGCCCATAAAATTCTCAACTCTTCGATATTCAATTGATCCCGGGGTTTGCCGTTAAAAATTTCTTTTACATCCCGCATAACTTGAGGGATTTCATACCCCTGGGCCGTGGCATACATTGTAAGATGTTTTTGGATTCTCTTCCGCAGGCTCAATTCTTCCTGCTTCGGGGTTGTCGTGACCGGTACCCGGGGAGAAAACCCACCAGCCCCTCTTCCGATCACCCGCCTGGAAAGTTCTAAAATTTGCGATTTAAGAGGGATGCACGGACCATTGGGGCCACCGCCCTCGGAATCCACCAATTCTTCCGGCAAAGGGAAGAGTTCAAGCTGCTCCTCTTCTTCTTTGGGGGCTTGGGCCCGGGTGACCTGTTCTTTTTCTATGGCCGTGACAAATTCAAGAAAGGCCGGATCTTTTGGGGCGAATACATGGGCGGCCTGACTTCGGTATGACCCACTGCTTTTATGAACTCGGGTTGCTCTGGATACACATTGCTCCATCCATTCCTTGGATCGGATACGGGTTAATACACAGATATGGGAAACCGCAGGAACGTCCAGGCCTTCATAGGCCACGGCAATCGTGACCAGGGCCAGGGCTCGGGTTTTAAATAGATTAATATTTTTGATACACTCTTTTGGCGTGTGGCTTGTCGCTAATAAAGAGGGAATCTCCAGGGATTCAAGATAATCCATACACCGTCTGGCGTCTTCAATCCTTGCCGTGACAAAAAGCGCCTTGGCCTGGGGTTTGTTTTCCCGGTATTTCAACCAATGGGCCAGGGTCGCATCAATAAGCTGCTCGGAAAATTCGGTCTGTAGGGCAGTATATAAGGCACTGGATCTATCTTTGGGTTTGACCTGGGCGAAACTATCGACCTGTCTTTCTTGTCCGGTATGCTCACGCCATTGGAACTCCCCATCGTGCAGATGGAAATCAATTGGGAGGATGGCTTGTTCCTGGAGGGCGTCTGTCCTGGAGTACCGGATTACATGGGTATGCTTATCTCCAGCCAGATCCACATACCCGTTTTTATATTTCATGCAGGCAATTTTTTTCTTATTTGCTCTAGAGAGGGTCCCGGACATTTTTATTACAAAGGTGGCTGCATTAATAATTTCTTCCACCGCCTCGTGCCATGGGCTATCCTCTTCTACGTGATGAAATTCATCCAGGATAACAATAAACCGCCGGCGTCGGATCGTGTCCAAGACAACACCTTTTTTATCATGGCCAAGGGCCTGGTATGTGGTCACAAATCCGTTTTGCCCACGGCAAGGGTCAAAGTCATTGGTGGATGCCCGAAGGGACAGGTTGACCCCAAACATCTTCTTGAAAAATTTATCCATGAAGACTTCTTCACATTGTTGTTGGAGGGACTGTCGGGGGACCACGCAGCAAATGGAATCTGCCATGCCTGCTAAAATTAATTTACCAGCATTGACCGGGACGGATCCTTTCCCTCCGCCGGCAACAACTGAGAGGATAATTTCTTTGATATCTTTAAACCTGGAGTGCCCGGAGATAATTCCGTCTATCGTCTGGTTCATTTCGGACTGGTGTTTTCTTAAACCCATATTGCTATTCTCCTTTTTTGGGTGTCAGGGCTTGATTTTTTTCTTTTTGAAAACGAGGCGGGTTTGAGGCGGATTTTCCGCTTCTTTTTTTGTGAAATATAGGGGATTGAAGAGAAATGAGTTTTCCGGGGAATCGTGAAAAGCGCTGATAACCTTGATATAACTGGAGCCGACGAGCGGAGTCGAACCGCTGGCTTGCTGATTACGAATAAGCTACGCAACTTAATAATTCCAATATGTTACATGGGTATGAAGCGGATTTGAGGCGGGTTTTGCCCAATTTGTTTTGGTGGATTTAGGCATCATTCTTCCAATTTTTTCATTTCTTTTTCCAGCATTGCTTGAAGAACTTCGGCATATATTTGGGTCGTTTTAATATCTGCGTGGCCAAGAATTTTTTGTACCACGGCCAAGTCAACGCCTTTTGACAGCATTAGGGTGGCCGCTGTATGTCTCAGGTCATGAAATCTTGATTCAACGCCCGCCTCTCTGGTTATTTTCCGGTAATAATTAGATACAGTCGAAACGTGATTGTATGAAAAAAGTTTTCCTATCTGCTGATCTTCCAGAATCTCCCTGGCGTATTTTACCAAAGGAACAATCCTTTCTTTTTTCCCTTTGCCCAATATTTTGATGGACCCGCCCCTGATATGTTCATATTTTGCCAGAACAATTTCTTCCCGCCTGGCGCCGGTGTAAAGTGCAAATTGAATAATCCGGTACATTTCCGGTTTTGTCTTTCTTGCCTGCTCTAAAATTTTATCAATATCGTATTCTGAAATTACCCTGGGTATTTTGTCCCCAAGCTTGAACATTTTTATTGCAGGGACTGTCTTTATATATTCATTTGTTTTGGCATAATTTAAGGCGGCCTTTATATGCCCAAGGTATGAATTGACCGATACTGGCTTTACCCCATTTTCAATATTGGCGTGTTTAAACTTGATGATATGGGTCTTGGTGATGTGATCCATGGGAATGTCGCCAGTGATGTCCATAAGTTTTCGCAAAGCCAATTCATCTGCCCTGCTGGTGGACCCTGACAAATCAGATCGCTCAGGGTCATTTATATACAGTTTCTTAAATCTGCCAAGCGTAACGCCAGCGTTCTTTTCAAGCTTGATAAGATTACCCCGCAACCGTTCTTTTTCGATTTCACGGAATAACCCCTTTGCCTTCCTGCCGTCTTTAGTTTTCAGGCTTCGGCGTTTCCCTCCCGGGAACTCGATATAATAAACGTCTCTTTGCTGAAACAACCTCATACCAAGCAGGCTACTACAAAGAGGCGATGATTGACAAGGCATTTTGTCGTGAACTATAAACATGTGACATCCTATATTCGTCGATTGATTCTTTGTCAAAAATCCAGTCCCCTCGGTCCGAGTCAGGGTCTTGGTACCCGGTGATATCTCTTCTTTTTGTGAGCTTGAGCAACTGAGCCCGACTATAACCCGAATATTGAACCGCTGCCGTGAGTTTCATCCACCTAGGGGTGGCGATCCTCTCTGCTATCTTTGCAGCCAATATGTCAAGGTCTTGGTCGGTCAATGTCTATCCTAATTCTTCCAATTCTTTCAAAACGTTTAATTGCTTTCTGGCATCCGTAAGCATGCGGTTGAAGTGTTTAACATGAAATGTTAACACTTTTTTTTCATGAGCGATTAAGGCATCCTTACTGGTAAAAGCATTCTCTTTTAGCAACTTAGAAACATAGCCCAACTCTTTGATACACCCGTCAAAAAAGAACATCTTTTCGGTTTCTTTTTTGACCGGCACCGGCACCACTTCCATATCATGGAATGCGTAAACCTCGGTCATTTGTCCTCCTTTTAACTGGGCGTTTAATATATTATTAA
>CAZKDT010000004.1:18888-29464 GCA_964551515.1 uncultured Desulfobacteraceae bacterium
TATATTATTAACTTGAATACGCTTGGAAACAATCGTCAGCCTCAACCTCTGGATCAAGTAATTCCTTACCAAACATTTCAGCGTGTGAATCATATTCCATTTCGGCTTCGTTTTTAGTCCACCCAAAGCCCAAAAACCTTGCAATAAAACGGTTTTTGTATTCGTCACCGTTAACGAGTAAAAATTCCGGCACATGAACATTTTCGCTTGTAGACATTTCATCAATTGTTTTTGGATCTGAATATTCTGGATTTTTCATAATTCCCTTTTGTAATCTTAATACATTATTATATTATTTAATTGCCAAACCGAGCAACCCGAGTCTGATGCGAACTTCCTTCCAATCCACATACGGCCGTCTGTTTTTCTCTTTTGGATGTACCAAAGGGCATCCCAAGGCTGCATCGTCAATGTAGACTCGTGCATATGCTTTTGGCGAACCATTCCAAAACTTCTGGGTGGGGTTTTCGTTTATGCCTATAAAATTCAGACCTTTTGAACCGCAATAATCATAAGCGTGTTGGAGAGGTTCTCCTATTCTAACTGTCCATAAAATTAATTGGTGGCCATTTGAGTGTAATTCCTTCAGTGTATCAATGGCTAAGGGTACTTCTTCCCCAATTTCAGGATATTCATGCTCAACTATTGTTCCGTCAAAATCTACTGCAATAATCATAAAAACTCCTTATAGAAAATCAATTAAATACATTATCAAAAAACCTGCTGGTCAAGGCCTGCTAATTCCACATTGCTTCGGGTAAAACTGCTCTGCACTCAGGACAACACTGTGACCACATGCTTTTACCGCAATGGACACAAGAGCAATTATCTCCGTTTTCATCCTTGCCGGACAGCCCAAAATCTTTCCTGCAATAATCGCAAATATCTAATGTCCCAGGAGATCCTTTCTTGTAAATTTCAAACCCACATTCCGGACAAATGCCAAAATGAGTAGCCAAGGCATTCTCAATGGCCGTGTCCATAGGGTTATCGTATCCTTGATCTGCCAGATCCACGGCTATGGCTTTGAGCCTATCCACCAGGGCTGAGTTTATTCGTCCTTCGATTGATTTTTTCATTTTTCCTCCCACCGCTCAGCCCCGTCCATATCATTCCCGCCAACAGCGACCCACTCCTGACCCGATTCGTCAACGGCTATGCATCCAGATGCCCAATGGTGAGGATCACGGAGTTCATCGACCCATCCTTGGGCCACACCGTTGCAGACCACTACCACACCATCTTTGCAGTATTTGCCCCCATGTTCTTCACGCCATTTTTGGGCTATTTCTGAATTCTTCATCATTCCTCCTTTGCGGCCTGGGCCTAAACAAGCGATAAAATAACCCAACCATCTTTGAGGCCGTAAATCGGTCCTTCCAAGACATGGGAAACTATTTTGGTAATAGTTCTGGCCGTGTAGATTAACGGCTTCCCGGTTTTCATCTCTTCGCCTGTAAATTTGGTTTCTCTCAGATTGATCATGTCACCAATCTGGAAATCCCTGTCATTGAAACGGATTTCATATTTTTTTAGACCGATAAGGGAAGCTTCAAAAACTTCTGGGTCAGTCTTTAAAACATGAGATCTCAATTTTGATTCGAACTTTGTGTCTTCCATGGTAAATTCAATCTCCTCTTTAATTTACAGTTGGCTATTCTAAATTCTCCAATGTGGGTTAAAATATCTATGGTCTTGAATGACCCAATTACATTTTTCACACCAGTGTTTTCCATTGGCGCATAGTTCGACTCGCTGGCGGCCACATTTTGGACAGGCAACCGCTATATATTTAACGTTCGCCCATACTTCCATTTCTTCAAATTCTTTGTCTTGGTCCCATGGAATACTCATATCCCTACCTCCCTGCCTTGAGTCCAAAATGACTATCAGAATCCACAACAAATACCGGTATCCCGTGTATTTCCGGTCTTTTCTCAAGGTTAATTGATTGCGGATAATATTCAGCATATCGTTGGATTTCAGCACTTTCGGTTCGACCAAGATAGACCGCTTCCGGGGCTTTCCCCTTGGCGCATATAAACCTCTGGATATCCGCTGTTATGGCTGTTATTGATTTATTCATGATCTATTCCCCCTCGGGAGTTTCCCCGGCTGTTTGATTCTATGGTTTATTTTTAATGGTGCTGATTTTCCGATTAATTTTTTGGGTGCCGGTGGGTAATGATTTGGAACCCGGTGTGGGGCACCCCCATATAATTCTGGCCATGCTGGAATATCCATACACTCGACCGGGAAAAACGGTTCTGGCTCTGGGTCCGGTTCACGTTCAATCAGACAGACATTCATCCCCATTTGCCGAAGCGCGATGTATGTCTCAAGTGCTGGACCAGAGTCGCAATCTCCCACAATAATAATACCGGAAGTATCGCCGGTGCCTGGGTCATAATCATGGACCACGCCGGTGTCAGATCCGCTGCTTATGGTTGCCATCATGCGAATAGCTCCAGTTGTTGTTCAGTGTTTTCTGGTTCATGATCGGCGTAGTCTTTCCATTGATAAGAGATTTGCTGATTCTTCGGCAGCCATTCATTCATAAATTCAAACACCGCCTGGAAACCATATCTATCCATACACATATTCCAAAGGCGTGGGTGGGTCTTCTCCATAAGTTGGAATCTATTGGGCCATGGGTCAAGGTGGACCCCAAAGGCACAGGGAAAACAGCCGGTCCGTTGATACCCCATGTCATAAAGAGAACAGTATTCAATGCTATTTATATCGATGTATTCTCTAACATCTGCATCCGTCCAAAAAGCCATCGGCCAGGACCTGGGGGAACGGAGGTCTAAAGCATTGCATCCGGTCTGTAAATATGTTTTTTCCCTGTTTTTTGCCTCTGCTGCACGAACTCCCAACATTGGCGTACCCATGGTTTTCAAGGGATTTTTTTTTAATTTAGAGCAACACATATCCGATACGCTGAAAGGCGCACCCGTAAGAAATTGCCATTTTTGTGGGATTCTTGACATTGGGGAATGGGTTTTGTTTTTACGCCACCCTGTCAATCTCAACCTCACTATTCCAGGAGTTTTGGCCCTTTGAACTTCCTTAATATATTGGGCCACTTTTTTCGAAACCACGGGATAACCGTATTTTCGTAATACTTCATGAAACTTCATTTTTGGGCGAACCCATTCTATATTTGGGGTTGATTTAACAAACCGCCTGATATCCGGGTACTCTGTCCCGGTATCAGCAAAATAAGCAGGGACTTCCTGGCCGTCTATCCTCGGATGGGTCCGTACAATATGGAGTAACACCGTGCTATCAAGGCCACCAGAAAAGTTGACAGACGCATCTTTTCCCCAATATTGGACCCACAGATCAACACGTTCCTGGGTCTCTTGTATTTTGCGATCCAAGGGCCAATTGATGCGCTCCGAAAATTCTTCTGCTGTGATTATATCTTGGCTCATGTTGTCCTTTTCTCGGTCAATTAAATTACATATATAGTTGCCCCTCCCCGGCGCCGGCAGGGAGGGGAGATTAAGCACTCTTTTTTTCAAATGGCAGGACAGGTTCAACAGCCTTTGCGGAGCACGCAAGGGCAAGGAGGCCTTTATCTACTTTCCCGTGAATCCTTTCCTGGAGAGTGGCTATTCCTCTGGCCAAAATCTGGATATGTTCAAAAGTTACGGGCTCCTGGGAGGCAGAGGTCTCTTTGGGTGCCCGTTTGACTTCACTTGGGTAAGGGACGTTCGCGTTTCTAAAAGCGCCTTTAACGTTAGGCAGCGTAATCCCTTTTACCCCGGAATGTTTCTCACAAAGTTCAAAAACGTCTTTCCATGGGCGGCCTTCCAGGTCTGCCTTGTTCTCACCAACGAACTTACTCAATTTGACTGTTTCAAAAAAATCTAATCGTTTGGACATTACCGCCTCCTTACATACTGATATTTGATTCTGATTTAATCCCACCAGACTCAAAAACAAGGCTATGATCCGCCATGGCCTGGCACTCTGGGATATGGGAGATATAAAACAGTTTTTTAAATTTACCCTGGTCCATCAATGCCCGGTACATCTGAATAAAACGTTCCGCCTTATCTTTGTCCAGTGCCCCGGATTCTTCATCCGCAAAACAGGTGGCAAAATGAATACCTGACTTTTCGGCATTAACAAGAATTTGGGCAGCTTTAAAGGCCTGGAGTATCCAGACGGATTCCCCACCGGAATAAGTGAACAACGGAAAGGTTTTTCCGTCTCCCCGGGTAACCATGATATCCAGGATCTCCGCCCCAGTTTCAGGATCAATTGTCACCAGGTCAAGGAAGAACTCCCCGCCGTAGGCAGCATGGAGAAGGTCATTGGCCTTGCTGGTCATTAAGGGGGCTGCGCTGGCAATTTCCAGGGCCTGGAGGCCGGACTTTGAAACAGCGTCCCGGATGTATGACCATTTATTAAGTTCTTCCAGAAGAAAAACCCTGCGATGTTTTAGCCGAATGATTTCTTCGCCGTGCTGATCTGCAATTTTGATACTTTCCTTACAGACAGCTATGGATTTTTCCAATTCCTGGATTTTCTCCTGGGTAGCCTCCATGGCATTCTCCCAATTCTTTTTTGTTGTCATGGCCTTTTCCAGTTCTTCTTTTAAGGCAGAAGAGGAAGCTATCAACCCGTCTTTGAAAATTTCTTCCCGGAGGGCGTTAACCTTGTCCTGGATGCCTTTATATTTAACCCGGAGTTTTACCAGAAGGTTTTCATGGTCTTTCTTTTTCTCGGACAGGGTTTCGACGGCGTGTGAAATAACTTTTTCGGCACTATCCAGATCACCAACTTTACTGGCCAGAGCTTCCAGGGTTTTGACACGTGCGGGTACACCATCTAAATATTGTGTGACTTCGGCATATTCCTTGTCGATATCCTGGAGGATGGCATCCAGTTTCTCCTTTTTGTCTCCCAGAGGACCTTCCTTTTCGGAAAGGTCCGCCACAAGTTTTTTAATAACTTCTTGCCGGGCATCGATCTTGGTTGTGATAGTGGTCATCGAGTCGTTAAACTCTTTTAAATCTCCTTCCAAGGCAGCTTTCTCTTTATCCAACCCGTCCAGCTTTCCCTGGTGTTTCTTTTTAGACTCGGCTATTTCTAAAACCTTGGCTTCTTTTAAGGGGATAGACTTCAAGGCGTTCTGGATGAATGGACACTCGTCAATTCCGCAATTTTCAGGCCTTTGCTGGAGCAAGGAGTCATCAATAGAGAATCCCTCCAATTCTTTTTCCAGGACCATGGTGGCGGTATCCATATCCAACAAACCCAACATCTGTTTGTTATGAGCCAAATCCCGTTGCCCGGTTTCTATTTTTCCGGAAAGCTCCAGTTCGTCTTGACTTAAAGTAGAAAGCTCAGGGTCGTTAAATGCAGACTCTTTAGAGGTCGCAATGTCTGTAAGGTGTTTTTTAACGATATCCAGATCAGACACTACTCCTTGGCGCCTGGTGGTCAAGATCCTGGCCTGTTCGTTCCAGACAGTTTCCTCTGCACGGACTTTCTTAATGCCGTCGGCAGATGCCCGGATATCGTCTGTCATAGCCACCAGATCACGGTGGGGTTTCATAGTGGCGTTATAATTTTCAACGTGTTTCCCATAGGCGCTTTTCTCTGTTTCGGAATCCGAAAAAACATCCCGCATTTCTTCCTCTAAATCCTTTACCCGGATCTCTTTCTCTTTTATAACGGCCTCCTTTTTTTCTGCATCTACAACCCTTTTGGTCAAACTTTCGGTTTCCTGGGTCAGTATGTTGATATGGGTATCTGCCGTGTTTTTCTGAGAAGTTTCAGTGTAAAGGGCAGTTTCATGTCCTTCCAAGGTTGTTCTGAGTTCGTTGACCTGGTTTTCCTTTTCCCCAAGACGGTCAAGGTCCCGGTCTACTTCGGCCAGAGACGCATTGACTACTTCCAAACATTTTTTTGTGTTGTCAAAATATCTGGTGTATTTTTTAAGACCCAGGAGTTCTATCAAAAGCTGTTTGAATTCACCCACGGGCATGTCTGTTAATTTCTTGCCGCCCTGGCAGGAAAAAACAGAAGAGTAGAAAAGGGTTTCGGTCCCGAATAATTCTTCTACCTTCTTTTTGTACTGGCTGATTTTTCCTTTAACCAGGGGCGTACCGTCTTCCCAGATATACCCTTCCGGACTTTTGGTTTTGGTGGTGGCGGGAATCTCAATCCGAAAGATATATTCATGGCCATTGTGGAGATATGTTACTTCCTTAAAGGAATCTTTGAGCTGAAACTGATTCTTAAAATTATACCGCCGGGGGTCCTTTAACTTTTTGGAGGGGAAGACCGGGAACGGCGACAGCATCTCTAAAAAAGTCGTCTTTCCGTGACCGTTTGATCCGGCCAGGGTGATCAACCCGTCCAGTCCGTCAAAATTCACTTCGACTTCATCCACACCCATGCCGTAGTGCAAGCCTAAACTACCTTTTGTTTTCAGACTCTTAAGCAACGCCATATTCTTCCTCCTTTGTGGACAATTCAGGTTGTTCTTTAAGTTCTATAATGTCTGCGTCCATTTCTTTCTTCGTCCAAGCCATGGGCGTTTCCATACGGCCCTTGGCATACTCCACCAGGTCATGAACGTTTCGGGTTTCAACGATTTCAAGCATTTCTTCCAGGCCTTCGGGTAGCGGCTGGCTGCGATGGTTGGCCAGGGTGGTTACTTTCTCAACCAGGGTGACGGCTTTTATAATCTCTTCGTCCCGACTGTTTTCCCTGCGGACCCGTTCAATTTCCAGGACAACCCGGGCAGCGCCGGCAGCCTCCAGGAGACGTTTGATTTCTGACTGGTTGATATTCCTAACTTCATCCATCCAGAGTTTGAAGGTCAGTTTTATCCAGGCCCCTTCAATGGCTTTGTCTCCCAGGGCACGGAATACGTCGGCAATGATATAGCCGGTCAATCCTTCTCTTAAGAGAACATGGTCCTCCATGAGGTTATAATCGACCTGGGCCATTTCCCGGGTTGGCGTCTCGATAAATGTGGATTTGTTCCCCTGGGTGGTGCAGTTATCGTCCAGACGATGTATATAAAATCCTTTGGCCGTATCCCTTTCTCCAAAATCTTTCCTAAAAACAGACCCGGAATAAAAGGCTTTTGCCCCGCCCGGAATGTCAAAAGATTGATTATAATGTATGTGGCCAAGAAGAATTAATTCAGCCATGGCCATAGATAAAGTCTCTGTCCCTATGGTGATATCAGACCCGGGCAATAACTGGTTTTCTGATATCTTGGCGCCGGCCACAGTGAAGTGCCCATTAAGGATATGGGGCACGTTTTCATATTTGGATGCCATTTGGCCGAATCCGGAAAAGATGGCTCCCATGGCCTGGGCGATATTATTATTGTCTGTTTCGATATCCTGGCGGTTTTTCCAGTGTTCTTTTGTCGGGGGCGGGATCTGGGTGACTACAAGTTTAGGCTCGTCGAACCCCTCTGGCTTAGTTCTCCAAAAGAACCCCTCAATATTATTATAAACAAGAACAATCTGTTCTGGTTTAGAACTGACATGAACTGGAAACTTTCCAGAAACATACTGCAAGATCTCCGGCAGGTTGCCATCATGTGAAAAAGTCCCCGTTACCACGGCCACGGGAGCGATATCGGACAATTCCCGGAATTGACGGGCAATTGTTTTGGCGCTCTTTGTGTCTGCACCTAAATATTGAGAATTGGTCACATCCCCGCTGCAGATGATAGCGTCAATCTGTCTGGTCCGGACTTCCTGGATCATAGAATCCATACACAACTCTATTTCGTCATGGTTCTTTTCGTCAAAATGGCAATCAGCAAAATGTAAGAGATTCATTATGCGGCCTCCCAATTTTTAATATGGTTGAAATATTCCGTCCGCCCTTCCTGATTCCAGTGTTCCAGGGGCGGCTGCCCGTCCATATCGCCGACATAGTGTGGATAGTTTTTACTTTCGATCATGACAAGAATGGTTTTTACCTGTTCTTCTGGGGGCGTGTTTTCAAAATCAACGAGAGAAGTATCCATTTTATCGGTGGGCACATCGGTGGTGGTGGGCCCGGGGACTTGCTCGTCCTTCGGGGTGACATCTTTCATGGGAAGAGAAGCTGGCATTGGAGGCCCTTCTATGGCCGGAGGGGTTGTTCCGTATATTCCCGCATGTGCATTGGCCAGAGCCTGGAGCTGAATCGTTTGAACGTCCGGGCGGGAGGGGTCAAGGATGTAACGGACAATACAAAAATTCCGGGTTATTCCAGAATGATTTTGTTTGCCTCCTTTAAAAGAGGCGGGCAGCCCAAGGATTGCCCGGATCACCCGGACCTGAGCCCCGCTTTCACAGCGCTCAACCATTGTCTCCCTAAGGCGCTGGCACTCTCTTTCTGCACTTGCCTTCTTCATTGATTTGCGTTTTTCGGCAATGTTCAACTGTTTGCTGGCTGAAAGTTCTTGATACAAGCCGTCAAGACCCCGTATCCGCCCCGTTGCCCGGACCAGGCAATAGTCAGGATTTTTAGTATCATCCATTCTCCCAACATGGCCCACATCAGACACCCAATCGATCCCGGCCATGTTGGCCAGGCGCATGGCTGCTGCGTGGTGCATACCACAACCTTTCCCCCCGGAAACAGGGTAAAAATCATCCGGAGTTAACCGGATGGTGGCCAGGACCGGAACAAACAGGGCTTTGAATTGTGGAATTGGTGGTGACGGGATAAATACAAAATGGCCGTCATTCTGGGCCTTCTGTAATGTTGCTCTGATTTCTGCGTTTTCATCGGTCATATTAAGCCACCTCCCCAAGCAGGATCAATTCGTGGTTATGACATTTGGTCAGATGTTCTTTCCGTTCAGAAAATTCCATACCGATCTCGATTAGACCGGTATTAATTCTTTGAAGTCTGTCCAGCTCAGAAAGTTCTGCTGCCGTTACCGCTTCACGGACATGCTCGACTTCATGAATTTCTTTGAATTTTTTAGCAGACATGCCAAGGACTATACGGTTGATCAAATCAGCTTCATTTGTATAATGGTAGTGTTTTACGGGGTCGTGGTGCCTGTGAATGGCTTCCGTCATTGGGAGGTAACCGGTTTTTGCTTCCAGGCGGGAGCGTTTCCATTCGGCTTCTTGCTTGATTCGCTTTTCTGCCCATTTATGGAGATTCCTTCTAAATATTGCAGAACACCACCCGGCGAATTCAAAAGCCAGCTCATTATGCAAAAAGGTTCCCCCGTACTTGCCACGTTTTGTTCTGATTAGATTTCCTGAATTCTTAATGTGGGAATCGTCACCTTTAAAAATCTCATCCATGTACTCTTTTGTGGAATCGAGTCTTAAAAATTCGGCGGGTTTTTTTCCGAAAGGCTTCGCCATCTGCGTAGCGTTGAAAAACATTTCTTCACTTTTAGATAGTAAAGAAACGTCAACGACTATTTCAGCCCGGTTGACTTCAATGACTTCGTACTTGGTTTTCATGCTGTTCTCCTTCAAAAGAGACAGCACACGTAAAAAACCGATAGACCTGTGGTGGTGTATCGGTTTTCTAAAAGCTGATTTTAACATGTTGCGCCCCCTTCGTTTGAAGGGAGTCACGTAAATCGGTTGGGGAATCGACCTTGCTTAGGATTACAAAGGAATTTTAAATTGTCAAATCTTTTTTTTGAAAAATAAAATTATTAATACTTCATTTTTTCCCAACCCCATTGAGCCATACCAATTAATAAGAAGACGGCGAAAGCTGCGGTAATATATTTTCCCGCTGTTGGGTTTGTGAAGAAATAAAATAGCCCCAGACCAGCCCCGGAAGCGGTCAATATGCCAAGGGCTGTGTTTTTCTTAAAAGCTCCATAAGTGACGGCGGCGACGGCCAGGAGCATTAAAAAATAGAGTAAGCTTTGTGAACTGTCTACGTTGAATTGGCTGTTACCGTTCACGGGAAAACCTCACAATAGCAATTAAGCCGATACCGAAAAGGAAGATTGTTGATGGTTCTGGGACTGGATTTACTGAAACCTCACCGGAACGGATGGCTAATCCGTAGAAGTTGAAATCTCCGTTGGTGGAACCCTGGTAGCCATAGGACATATTAAAATACTGAGTGAACGGATCATGCACCCAGTCCTTATCGTACCAGTACAAAGATGCCTTTAATTTATCAAAGCTTTTTTTGTTTAATTCAGTGTCCGTAATAACCACATTAGCATCCAATTTCAGCTCATCATAAAACAAATGCCCCATTTCGGAAGTGGTCTGGTTAAGGCCATTTTGTGGGTTGACGCCGACACTTGGCAGGCGCCAAGCAGCATTGCTCCATGTGATATTGTACCCGGCATCGATGTTGTAACTCAAAGATGAATCAAGCCCTATTGCCCAGGAGGTCTGTGTTGCCCAACGACCCGAATGACTATAATCCAACCAAACAACTGAGTTCCCGTTATTATTATCATCCCAGATAAGATTATAGTCTGCCCCTTGGTAGGCCGCCGTTCCGATTTTTGTAAGTGTCGCATTCGCTGTCCCAAATACAAATAGAGATAAGAAAATCAAAACCAACTGTTTCACAAAAACCTCCTTAAATTATCCAG
>CAZKDT010000005.1:0-8905 GCA_964551515.1 uncultured Desulfobacteraceae bacterium
CGTTGGCGAGGAGCCAGGGAAACTCGCGGGGTCGGAATGTGATGTGCTTTTTCAAGCCTTTTTGCCGGTTGGAAAGCGGTATGTTATCCTGCGCCATGGCCGTTAAAATGGCTTTGAAAAAATGAGGCATTGATTCAGGGATAATATCTAACGGCCCTGTGCCGTTATTTTTCCATGACATCTTTTGTTTGCCGGTCAGGTCTTTCCACCATTTTACCAGGGATGAATCGCTATCCGGAAAAGAAATTTGACTCACCAGAGCATGGTAAACCTGCCGGAAATCATAAAACGGAATTTCCCTGGGATCAAGGTTGATCTGACTAATAACGAAACCCTGCGCCAGAGCCCGTTGACGAATATAGGTAAGACTGTGGGATTTACCCTGGCCATAGGCGCCACAAACACAAAGATGCGTGGATTCATTTTTCTCCAGGGTTTTAACGCCGTAGTCAAATATACTGTTTAATTGCGCTTCATGGGCAGTTAACAGCCTGACACCAAATGGATCAAAAAGCCCCTCCCGCAAGCGTTCCACGGCCCGTCTAAGTTTGAAATTGCCGGCGCTTTCCAGCAACTGGATAAAATTGGCCTTAACCATTGGTTACTTATCCCAACTGGGCTGCAGTTGTTCCATCTTCTCTTGTTCCATTTCCTGCTGACTGGAGACGATATGCTCGGTAAGATCAAGTGTTTCAGCCGGATCTTTGCCCTGTTCAGCCATATCCAGAATTCGAATGACCTGTTTGACAAAAAGCCGTACCTCGCTCAAGAGCCCCATCTTTTCCTGATTTTTACAAATATCCTCAAGAAGCTGGTCCGTCACCGACTCTGCGACGTTCCAGCGATAAGATATCTCGTGAATACGACGCAAAGATTGCCCCAGATCGACCAACTCACCGGATTTTAACGGTGTTCGATGTAGATCAATCAAAACCCCGCGATAATTAAGGCGCTTCTGCTGACCAATAGACCGGACACGGCTCCATAACGCATCGTAGGATTTAAATCCCTTTTCAGACAGCAGTACGTCCGGGATAATGGAAAAAAAGATATGGAAATACTCGGCCTGTTCGGTATTGTCTATCAGCAGACGCACGTTCTCGTAAGCTGCGTTGCGAATTGAGGCGGACTGGGCGATGACCGTCTCCAGTTCATCTAACAGCAGAATAAATCCTTTATAGTTCAGATAACGTAAAAAGGTATTCAGGGAGTTGAGCATCTGCTTGCTGTTGGCCTTGTTCACTATTTCAAAAATTCCAAAGGGCTTAAGTTCCCGTTTGGTTACTTTGCCTGCCTCGAACCAGTGGAAAATGATCTCCCGATTTGCGGTGCGATCTTCTTTATGTTCTCCTTCCATCAATGGCAAAAAACGATTATGCGCCAAGGCAACAATTGCATTGGCAAAATTTACGTTCATGCCCGGCAGATTGCGTAAGGTTTCGGCCAGGTCAGCAATTTGCTCTGTTGAAGGAGGTGTGTCTTTTTGAACCAGACTGTCCAGCCATTGGCTCAGGAGATTTCGGATTCCAATGCCCTCAAAACGACCGCGAAGCTGACGCGTAATAGATTGATAGACAGCTTCGAATTTGTGAATGGGTACTTCCCGCGTCAACACGACAAAAGAAACGGCAAACCCCTGTTGCAATGCAAGATGACGAATTATTGACATAAAATGTGTCTTGCCGTCACCATAATCACCACTGAGAAAGCGGACTTTGGCTCCGCCTTCGGCAATATAATTTTTCAGATCATCCTCAATAAAGGTGAGCCAGTTATCGCGGCCAACAGTAAAAAAAGGCACATAGTCGGCGGGCACGCTCCCTTTTCGAAGTTCTTCAATAATTGATCTGGCCTGAAATGGTTCTAACTGATCAATTTCTTTCATAGGTATCATGTTTTACCCTCTATAAACGAAATTCCTGAAATCTGCCGGCGTTCGCCATTGCTATCAATAAGCCAGAGAGAATAATTACGCCCCGGTCCCAGTTTCAACTTCTTGCCGTTCGAAGCCCCGCCAATACCGGCCTCGAAATAACGCCATAGATCCACACCAAACTGTTCTACACTGTAGCCCCGGAACTTGGCTTTATCCATATTGGTGAAAAACGTTTTGCTTTGCAGGGAAATCACATATTTTAGATAAAACCGTTGAATGGGAACCGGATTGCCTGGGGAAATATTATCCATTTTGCTAATTTCGGCATACGTCTCGTAGAGGCCGTCAATAAATTTTTGAGGATCAAAAGGCCGGTCATAGAGTTGTTTTTTTACACGAAGGACGGTAGTAACGATACGACGGGGATCAATGGATTTCAGTATCTTCTTGTTGATGGTCGTAATACGTTTGCTGAAAGCAATCTCCCCGTCAATGCCTTTAAGCACACTGAAACGGGGAAAATCAATTTCAACAGGCAGCCCTGCTTCTTCTGCCAGCCGGTTAAGGTCTTCGATAAATTCCAGCCGGTATCTTTCCACCTGTTCCCTGGCGTATTCCCGCAAGTTGTCAAATACAGCTTTACAGTCCGTCAATACCTCTTCCTGTTCTACGTTTTCAGCCATTTTTGTACGAAGCAGTTCATCCAACTGGAGAAAATCATCTCGCATTGCACAGCGGATACACCGCTTTAAAAAATCGGCCAGGCGTTGACCGCGATTCAACTCCTGCTGGAAGGGACGAAGTATCCCCTTCAATTCTTCCTCGGTGTTTTGTAAAAAAGATTCTTTATTCATTATTTTGTTTGTGCCTGTCTGTGTTGGTCTGTGGCTGAATATAGATAAATGGAAATCCCTATACTAGAAAATATATTTATCATATGAATCATCATGAAACAACTGAAAAATAAAAACCAACATAATTACCTTTTAAAAAGGCGTCTCTTTCTGCCATTCCAATTGGGGCGAAGCCCCTAACTTGAACAATTTATCAACATATTGTATTTTTTATTGACTTTAACCCCAACATATTGCATAAATTATCTGTTATGGAAATTTGGCGATCTACGTTGCTATCTTATTGGCATTGGACTAATCGATCATTGTTGCATAATATTCTTGTTTAAAACTTTAAAAGGGGATAAGCATATGAATAGAAGGAATTTTTTGCGGGAAAGTGCCGGTTTGTTGATGGGAATTTTTTTCGGGCTGAACAATTTTTCAAAGGCGTTTGCCGTAGAAACATATCCAAATCACACGGTCGGTCAGCCTCGCATTGCACTGATTATTGATGATATCGGATACAGTCCTTCCCATGCAAGACAATTCCTGAATTTGGGTGTTCCCATTACCTTTGCCATCTTGCCACGACTGGCATATTCTTATGAACTGGCCCTTGAAATCCATGATAACGGACATGAAATTCTGCTCCACCAACCCATGGAGCCTCACAATGTAGATTTTTTTGATCCAGGACCCGGAGCGCTCTATGTGGGAGATGATCCCGACAGGATCAAGAGAATTATAGAGGAGAATATTACTGGTGTGCCTTATGCCGCAGGAGTGAATAACCATATGGGTTCAAAATTTACAGAGACATATAAAGAAATCAGAGAAACACTCAAGTTTGTAAAAGAAAATGGTCTTTTTTTTGTTGACAGTCTTACATCAAGACATTCTATGGCGTATAGAACCGCAAAAAAGCTTCATATGCCCGCTACCGGGAGGAACATCTTTCTGGATAATCTTCATGATGAATCAGCTATTTACTGTCAACTCAACAAGCTAAAAAGACATTCAAAAAAATACGGGCAGGCCGTGGGAATCGGACATCCGTTTCCGGAAACCGTACATACCATCGGTCGATTTGTAAAAAATATTAAGGATTCTGATGTTTCATTGGTCCATGTATCCGATGTGTTGTAATGCCTAACCCGGATAAACCGGAACCAAGAAATGTTTGCCACTAAGTCACCAAGGCACTAAGATCATATAATTATTTTATTCCTCCTGCCCTGCCGGCAGGCAGACAGACAAGAAGCCCAATTCAAACCTATTATCTCTTGGTGTCTTCACGACTTAGTGGCTAAATGGTTACCTAAAATTTATAGAATCTGGGAAACAAAGGAGGATGAAATGAAATTTTTAATAGCTGAACAAAATATAGGAAACGATGCCACAAAAGAGCAGGCTGAAAGATTGATTGAACTTTTAAGAAAAAAGGGTTGGGATGTTGAATATGGAATCGGGAGAAATGTGGCAACCGACGTTTCTGAATTTGGACAGGAAGAAAAGATTCAGGAGGCCTTTGCAGATGATTTTATGCTTTGTATATCTCAAATGGAAGAAGATATGCTCTAAGAATTGCTTATGTGAGTAAACAGAATTGAAAATACAGTTGTTGTGGGAAAGAAGGAAAATTAAAAAAAAGTTTCATCAATACTGGAAAAATAGAAATAGTTTAGGTCATTGATATGTAACATCTCAATAAGTTCTGGTGTATCAAATGGTGATATTGAGCCGGCTCCATAATTTATTGAGAACTTACATTGATATTTGAGATTTGTTTGGAATTCATTTGTTTTTTACTCGTATTGGTTTATAGTGTTTCTTTTGGTATCGAAACGACAATTTAAAAAAATCATTAACGGAAAATGAAAGTCATGGAAAAAACATTATCTATTATCAAACCCGACGGTGTTGCCAGAGGACTGATCGGAGAAGTTATTAAACGATTGGAAAATAACGGACTTAAGATCATTTGCATGAAAACGTTGAAAATGACCAAAGCTCAGGCAGAAAGCTTTTATGCAGTGCACAAGGAAAGGCCATTTTTTGAAAGTCTGACGTATTTCATGACATCCGGACCTATTGTTGTTATGGTTCTTGAGGGAGAAAATGCCATAGCTAAATACCGTAAAATAATGGGTGCCACCGACTACAGGGAAGCGGCTGAAGGGACCATTCGAAAAGATTTTGCAACGGATATTGAAAAAAATATCGTGCACGGTTCAGATTCCCCCGAGACCGCCGCCTCTGAAATAGGATTCTTTTTCAATAGCTATGAAGTTACCGGCTGATGTTCAAAAGAATCAATTTTGACAACATCACCATAGTTTTACACCGGCCGCGACATCCTGAAAATATCGGGTCCGTTGCCCGTGCCATGTGCAATATGGGTTTCGGCCGACTTGTGGTCATCGACCCCCCAAACTTTGACCGGAAAAAAATCCTTAAATTGGCGACGCATGCCGCGTCACATATTGTTGATAAAAGCAGCATTTGTTCAGATCTTAAGGACGCGCTTTCCCATTTTAATTATGTTGTCGGTGCTACGGCAAGACTGGGAGGGAAGCGTCAAGTCGTGAATACCCCTTCTAAACTCGCTCAAAAGCTGGCTCCCATTTCCATTGAGAATCGTATCGCCATCGTATTTGGTCCGGAAGACAGGGGGCTTTCCAATGAGGATATCCGATACTGTCATATTCTTGTAAATATCCCTACAGCCGAATTTTCATCCCTGAATCTGGCCCAAGCGGTAATGATCATATGCTATAAAATTTTTATTACCGGTCTTGAAAAAAATATGGAATCCGCTCCTCGTCTTGCCAGCCGCCATGAACTTGACGGGATGTATGACCAGCTTAAAGATATACTGGTCAGGATCAGTTATATCAATCCTGAAAATCCGGATTACTGGATTAATAATTTGCGTCATTTTTTTAGCAGGCTTCAGCTTCGTGCCAAAGAAGTTAGTATTATCCGTGGGATATGCAGACAGATCGACTGGTATGGAAAGAAGTGCTATGGGGACGGGCAGGATGATGTGGTAAAATGATACAACTAAGGAATGTAATAGGTTAGTTCTTTGAAACAAATCGATTTCAAAGAAGATTGAGGTATGATTAAATTTTATGCTGGAAACTGTTTGAGTGGATTAGAGATCGTTATGAAAGAACCATAAGCGATTTAATTTAAAGATGAGACATCCTCTTAAAACAAAAATCTTTATTAATGGCCCAAGCGGGTTCTTTCATTACGAGCCGTTATCCACGAGTTTTTTCAGTAAAAATTTAATTATACCTGAAGCGGTAATATTTTCAAAGACCTAAAGTGTTACTAATAAATAAGATTCCAAAAAGGAGACCCATGAGATTAGTCAGATTCGGTCAAAGGGGTAAGGCGAAGCCGGGGCTCTGGAAAGATGGCAATATCGTCGACTTGAGAGAAATTTTCCCCGAGATTCCTGATATAAGCGAAACATTTTTCAGAGAAGGATGGCTTGAAAAGATTGTCGGGGTTAACCATCCGGGCCAAAAAATTGAAGCGCGCATTGCAAGCCCGATTCATCGCCCGTCCAAAATCATCTGTCTCGGAAAAAATTATGCCGAACATGCCAAAGAAGGAGGATTTGAAACTCCTGAAAAACCGTTGATATTCTGTAAAACACCAAATTCCTTGAGCGGACCTTATGACCCCATAATACTTCCCAGAAGCAGTGGACAGGTGGACTGGGAGGTAGAACTTGCTGTAATCATTGGCAAAGAAGGAAAGAGAATTGCTAAAACAGATGCATTCGATTACATTGCGGGATTTACCGTCATGAATGATGTGTCCGGGCGCCAGGCTCAGTTTTCCGATTCCCAATGGTTCAGAGGGAAATCCTTTGACAGCTTTGCGCCGGCCGGTCCTTTCATTGTGACTCCGGATGAGATTGACGATGTCAATAACCTGAGACTGACCGCTATAGTAGATGGCGAAATCATGCAGGACGGAAATACCCGGGATATGATTTTCGATATTCGGGCCATCATAGAAAACATCAGCGAGGATATCACCCTTATTCCGGGCGACATAATTTCGACCGGAACCCCTGCCGGAGTGGGAATATTCCGGGATCCGCCGGTAGTTTTAAAGCCGGGAAACGTAGTCGAATGCCGCATCGAACAGATCGGCGCCATTATCAATAAAGTGATAGAAGAGTAAGACGGAGTATAAATCAAGGCCGTTGGTAAACGCTGATCCTTGTCTATTGACAAACAGTGGTTCCGAAGCCCTTTTTATAGGTGTCAGGTGTCAGGGTTTGGATGTTAGACTTAAGGGGGAAATGAGGTGACCAATAGCAATTATATGGATCTGGAAGGACCTTGAGGTCTATAAAAAGTTGTGTCGATTACAACACATTGATGTCTGTTGTTGAATGGATTGGAGAAAATATTGAAGCGAAAAGTCCCAGAGCGAGAACGCCGCCGGCAGTTAGCTGAGGAATCGGTAGTGTATGGCGTAAATGATGAATCGTTCCCTCAGTGCTGCTTGCCTCCTGACACCTGAAACCAAATGGGCATGGCAATCTTAACAAACAACAGTCTTGATTTACACCCGTAAGGCGGCCTCAATATTTTGAGTCCGCGTACTCCACCCACCCCCCGGTCATTACCAGAAGATGGTCAAAACCGGAAATTGAGAAACATACTTCCAACCGGAGATCTTTAGCGGTTATAATAAAGATGTTTTTCTCAAGATGGGTTTCAAGATGGGTTTCTTTGCCGGCAAAATCTGTAAAGATTCGATCGATGGTTTCCGCCGGCAGTTCCACTGCCATCATACCGCAGTTAAACATGTTCTGTCTGAAAATTCTGGCAAAACTTTCTGCAATAACCAAGTTAATGTTATTCACTTCAAGCGCCCATGCGGCATGTTCTCTGGATGACCCGCATCCGAAGTTTGCCCGTGTGATGATAACGCTTTTTCCTTGAATATCAATTCGGGAGTTGAATCCGTCGAGCTTGATATCTTCTAAAAGGTAGGGCCCGAGTGCCTGCTTGGAAATCTCAGAAAGATATTTCGCCGGAATAATTTCGTCGGTATTGATATCCGTTCTATCCAGAAAAAGGACTTTTCCGCTAAAATTTTTCATAATATATCCTTCAACCTTTGACGGTCTCGTAAAAAGTCAGATTTTGATGGCAAAGTAAAAAGCTACAAATGTAAGGCGCGCAAATTCCAAGGAATGAGACGTAGTTATAGTACGTTGCAGTGACGAGGAATGCAGCGCAACATAGAAGTTGGACTTTTTACGAAGCCATCACCCTTTGAAAAGGCTTGAATTAATAAGGTGACCCGCGATGGCTGTAGCTGCCGCTGTGGCAGGGCTTACAAGGTGCACCATACCTCCTTTGCCCATGCGCCCGTTGAAATTTCTGTTGGTTGTGGATGCACAGATTTCGCCTTGGGCTAATACGCCGTTGCTCATACCCAGGCAGGCGCCACATGTGGGATTTGTAACACAGAATCCCGCATCCAAAAATATTTTCAGAATCCCTTCCTCCATGGCCTGGCGGTAAATCTTTGGTGTGGCCGGAGAGACAATCCCTCGCACAAAATTGCTGATCTTTTGGCCGACAAGCTCCTGGGCGGCAACCCTGAGATCTTCAATTCTTCCATTGGTACATGAGCCGATATAAACCTGGTCCACCTTTATTTTTTCCATCTCTTTGACCGGTTTTACCTGATCGGGCTTATATCCAAAGGTAACCAGCGGTTCCAGGTCACTTACATCATGCTCGATCACCTGGTCATATCGGGCGTCGGGATCAGAAACCAATTTGCTAAAATCATCGAGAGCCGCTTTTTTATCAGAATATCTATTTTCAATGAATTCCCATAAATATTCAACAGTGGTTATGTCAGGCAGGCAGATCCCTGAAGTTCCCCCGGCTTCAACCGCCATATTGCATAGCGTCATTCTTGATTCCATGGTCATGGCATCCACGACCGGCCCGGTAAATTCCAGAACCTTGTTGGTGGCGCCGTTAACCCCTATACGGCCGATCACGGAAAGGATGACGTCCTTGGCCAAAACACCTTGGGGCATCCGCCCGATGATGTTTATTTTAATGGTTGAAGGATAGTGAAAGGCACAAACCCCTTTAAGAATTCCCACCTCAAGATCCGTGGTCCCGACTCCGGCGGC
>CAZKDT010000005.1:8915-14147 GCA_964551515.1 uncultured Desulfobacteraceae bacterium
ATGACAGATCCCGTTTCTGCCGATGTCAAAAAAATCAAGAATATTATGGCGTCTGGCCCAATCTCTGAGAATTTTACCCTGTTCGGCGGTCTTTGAGTCTTTTGCCGGCGTAACATGATCGATAACCGCCTTGATTTTATCCGTGTCAAAAACACGGTCCTTGCTGCGGCTTACCAGATCATTAATTGCCATTGGTGTTGTAATCTCATGACAGAATACCGCGTCCAGTCGGATCACATGAATATTTTCTGAAGGGGTATCAACATGGTGGGCATCAAAAATTTTTTGGGCAATTGTTTTTCCCATTTATTCACCTTTGACGGCTTCGTAAAAAGTCCAATTTCTGCGTTGCGCTTCATTTTGCCCTGAGAAACCTGGTCCTTTGGGCCAGGATTCTTTACTTTGCCGTCCCAATTTTGACTTATTACGAGTTCATCACCTTTTAATCTGTGTCTGTTTTCAGCACGGATAAAAATGCGGACTGGGGGATCATTACCTGACCCACCATCTTCATCCGTTTTTTCCCTTTTTTCTGTTTTTCAAGGAGCTTGCGTTTTCGGGTTATGTCACCGCCATAACATTTTGCCGTGACGTCCTTTCTAAAGGCTGAAACCGTTTTGCGGGCAATAATATTACCGCCAATAGCTCCCTGGATGGCTATTTTAAACATCTGCCGCGGAATTTCATCCCGCAGTTTTTCACATGCGCGCTTTGCCCGTTCAATCGCTCGGTCGCGATGGACCAACTGGGAAAGCGCATCAACACGATCCCCGTTGATCAGAATATCCACTTTGACAAGGTCGGTCTCCCTGAAATCTATTAATTCGTAATCAAAAGATCCATATCCCTGAGTAACAGACTTAAGCTTGTCATAAAAATCATAAACAACTTCGGCCAGGGGAAGTTCAAATATCATCTCCAACCGGTTATCGGTCAAATATTGATAATTCTTATTAATTCCTCTTCGATCCAGACAAAGCTTCATAACTGGCCCCATATATCGGTCCGGTATTATAATACCGGCCCGGATAAACGGTTCTTTTGTGCATTCAATCTTTGTAGGATCCGGGTACAAGGCCGGATTGTCGATAGTTAATGTGGAGCCGTCATTCATGACAATTGTATATCTGACTGAAGGTGCTGTAAGTATCAAAGAAAGATCGTACTCACGCTCAAGACGCTCTTGAACAACCTCAAGATGGAGTAGCCCTAAAAAACCACAGCGGAACCCGAATCCCAGAGCCACGGACGTATCTTTTTCATAAATAAGGGACGCATCATTTAGTTTCAGCTTTTCCATGCCCGTAGCTAGTTCCTCGTAGCCATCAGAGGCAACCGGGTAAATCGAAGAAAAAACCACGGGTTTTGTTTCCTTGAATCCGGGCATGGGTTTTTCACAGGGACGGTTTTTTAAGGTAATGGTGTCCCCGCATCGGGTGTCGCTGACCGTCTTTATGCCTGCGATCATATATCCGACCTGACCTGCTGAAATTTCTTTCTGTGGTATACGGTGGATCTGAAATATTCCGACTTCCTCAACCTTATAAACGGCCTTATTTGACATAAAAATAATCAGATCTTTTGGCTTTACTCTTCCCTGAAAGACCCGAAAGTGAACAATAGTCCCCCGAAAAGGATCATAGTGGGAGTCAAAAATCAAAGCTTTAAAGGGCGCTTCCGGGTCTCCTGTGGGAGGCGGCAGATAAGTTACGATACCCTCCAGCACCTCTTCGATGCCGATGCCTTCCTTGGCTGATGTGAGTATCGCGGTTTCCGGGTCAAGTCCCAAATCTTCTTTTATCTGTTTTTTTACCCGGTCAACATCAGCTGATGGCAGATCTATTTTGTTGATTATGGGTATGATTTCAAGGTCATGTTCCAGTGCCAGATAAAGGTTGGCCAGGGTCTGAGCCTCCACTCCCTGGCTTGCATCTATCAAAAGCAATGCCCCCTCACAAGATGCAAGCGCCCGGGAAACTTCGTAAGTAAAGTCTACATGTCCAGGGGTATCTATGAGATTCAAGGAATAAATCTGATTATTCTTTGATGTATACGGCAGGCAAATGGTCTGGCTTTTTATGGTAATGCCACGTTCCCGTTCGATCTCCATGGTGTCTAATATCTGATCTTTAAAATCCCGTTCCATAACCACATGGGTCATTTGTATCAGGCGATCGGAAAGCGTGGATTTACCGTGGTCAATATGTGCTACGATGCTGAAATTTCGGATATTTTTCATTATTGTTTATATTATTTCTTTTGAACAATCACCCAAAAGTCTGTTGACTCAATCTTGCTTTGAAATTATAATAAATAAATTATTTTCAAATTCATCCCATATTTATCCGATAATTATTAATAAATTAAAGAAAAGAGAACGTCTTTTATCAAATTGTTATTAAATATGTCAACCCCAGCACCTTAAGAAGAATATATGTTAGCATAAAAAGAAATGGATGAACACGTTTTAATAGTCGAAGACGATATTGCCATAAAAGATTCTATACACGAATTTATAACCAATTCGGGATACAATTCCATAACGGCTTCCAGTGCGGAAGAAGCGATAGAATTGTTAAAATCAAAACGTGTAAATGCTATAATAACCGATATAATACTACCTGGCAAGGACGGTCTCTACCTTACTGATATTATAACGCAAAAATATGATATAGATGTCATTGTGATGACAGGTTTCAGTGACAAATATTCTTATGAAGAAGTCATAAACAAAGGTGCCAGCGATCTTATCTTCAAACCCTTTCGTTTCGTTGAACTGCTGATAAGATTAAAAAAAGTATTGAAAAATCGGCAAATACTCAAGGATCGTGCCCGGATACTCGATAAATTAGAGAAACTCGCAATAACAGATGGTCTCACAAAACTTTATAATTTAAGGCATTTTTATAATCAACTCGAAGTAGAAATTGGCCGGTGTGACCGCTATGGCCATTCGCTTGCACTTTTGCTTTTGGACATTGACAACTTCAAGCTGTATAATGATTCATACGGGCATCTTGAAGGCGACAAAGTAATGATCAGACTTGGCCAAATTATTAAGTCATGCCTCAGGACAATGGATTCTGGTTATAGATATGGCGGAGAGGAATTTACTGTTATCCTGCCGGAAACAAAAGGTGAGGAGGCAAAAAATGTTGCCAACAGGATAAGGACTGCCGTGGAAATAGAAAAATTTTTTCCGGAACCCGAGAAAAGTGCAACAGTAACCATAAGTATAGGTCTTACTGAATATTTTAAAAAAGAACAACTATCAGAATTGATCAAAAGAGCCGATCAGGCAATGTATAATTCAAAAATCAAAGGTCGAAATAGAATTTCTTCCCTCTTTGTTGAACCAGTTTCTAATCAAGATAACAATGCTTGACCTACCTTCATTTTTTTACTCAACTATTTGACGGGTTCCAAATCATGAATTCATATCAGCAAGAACAGGCCGAATCGCTGTCCATGGTGCAACGCTGCCTTGCGACTCTTTCCGCATCAGAAAGGCAGGCGCTGGAGGTGAAAATTACCGATTATCTACTGTTCCGTGATGAAGTCGACACTTTTCTGTCCGATCATTTCAGCGCCCTTTGCACGAAAAAGTGCTACCTGAACAAGCTCAGTGCCTGTTGCTCTCGCGAAGGCATCATCACCTTTTTCGGGGACGTTGTTGTCAACACGCTGGTTTCTCGCAATGAGGAGATCAATTTACTGCTGGCAACACTCCGGAAACCCAACACCGGATTCAAATGTATTTATCTCGGGAATAATGGATGTATGTGGCGTGTTAAACCGATTGTCTGTGAGATGTTTCTATGTGAACAGGCCAAGAAAGAGGTATTCAGGGAAAAAGCATGGGCTGAAGATGCCTGGGAAGAACTAAAACAACGCAAGAAGCTCTATACCTGGCCAGATCGGCCGGTCCTTTTTGATGATCTTGAACGTTATTTCATGGACGCGGGATATTCTTCACCCCTGATGTACCTGCACAACAGCCCGGGCCTGTTACGGGTAAAACAACTGGGCACCACCCCCCTATCTCGAGTCAAATAGCGTTCCCTGCGGAAGATTGAACAGGGTAAAAATGAATATACCGCTGTTGTCATTTTCCTTTCTTTTGCTAATTTCAGGACACCTTACTTCTGGGAAGATTATCTGACACCTTCGGCAGACTTGGGGGAGGTATATCCCCTGATCGGTCTTCCTATGAGAATAAATCGGATGAGTTGCTAAAAAATACGTCCAACTCTCCGTATCTCGCCAGACACTTACCAGACCGTTGATTTGGGTTGCACCGCGTGGAATAAGTGGTAATATTTGCTGAGGCATGGCGCCTTTTTCCTTTCATATATTCGTGTCGAATTAGATGTAAAAGGTGTTATGCTCATTTTCCGGTTGCAATGACTTATTTCCAAGCGGTGAAAAAATCCCAACTACATGAAATAATACCGCATGTTGAGATGTTTGCTGCTGAAATATCTTTTGAGGAGATCAAGTGTCCTGAATTTATTGAGATGTTACTTGTGTACGGTAGTAAATTCACGATTAATATTGAAAGGGGTTTTTTAATTGGGTTCTATCCGTTCTAATTTTTCTTCAAAAATAGCTTTTTTCACCTCAAAAACGCTGGATGCTTTCACAAGTTCGTCATAAAGTCTTGCGATGTCCGCTTGACAGTGATGAATAGACTTTGAAAGTTCCGTTATTTTATTACTGTCACCGGTCTGTGTGGCTGTCTGCATGGCAGCATTAAGTTCAGCGAGCGTTTCTTCATTTTTTTCAATGTGGTTTTCGATTTGGTGGAGATGCTGCTCAAGGGGTTTGAGGATTTTGGCACGTTCGGTAATAAATTCCGAGCGCCGCCGCCTTATCTCTTTTTTGGACAGCTTTATCCGGGCGTTATTCTTTTTATTATCCACGGGACCGGATAACAGAATATCTTCTTCATCTTCCCACCCGCCTTTTTCCAGAAACCTCTGGTAACCCCCTTCGAATAAATGGATTTCGTCATTATGAAATACAATCAGACGTTCGGCAATCGTTTTTAAAAACATTTCGTTGTGAGTTACCATCACCACCGTTCCGTCAAAACTGTCGATGGCGGCCAGCAGGGCATCACACGATTCCAGATCGAGATGGTTGGTGGGCTCGTCTAACAGCAACAGGTTTGCCGGCGTAGCCAGAAGCTTACCTAACAGTACCCGGCTTTTTTCACCGCCGGAGAGAACG
>CAZKDT010000005.1:14157-26263 GCA_964551515.1 uncultured Desulfobacteraceae bacterium
CGCCGATTTTTTTTAAGGCCTTACTTCCTTCAAACAGCATGGCACCGCAGATATTACGAGTCTGCTGACGATCGACATTTGAATTCGAATAGAGAATTTCCTCTTCAACGGTTCGAGTGGGGACCAGGCTTTGAATATTAGTCTGTTCAAAAAAACCTTTACGAACAGCTGGATTTAAAGCAATTTCACCTGTTTGCGATTTGAGTGCGCCGGCCAGGAGTTTTAGCAGCGTGGTTTTACCTTTACCGTTTTTACCGACAACGCAGATACGATCTCCAGCACTGATTGTAATGTTAAAATCCTTGATTAAAGTTTTTAAGGGATCGTAAGAAAAGGATAAATCCCGGGTGCTCAGCACATGCTTGCCGGAAAAGGGGCTGCTTCTGAACGCAAAATCAAGGCTCTTGAGCTTTTTAAGTTTTTCTTTTCTCCCTGTTTTGGCCAGGGTTTTAATCCGTGACTGTACCATATTGGCAAGTCTGGCTTTGGCCCTGAAACGCACAATAAACTGTTCAATTTCTCTGCGACGTCGCTCATCCTTAACTCGGGTTTTTTCATGCACCTCTTCTTCCTGGGCAATCTGGGTATAAAATTTTTCGGTATTTCCAACGATTTTTCGCAGCTTTTTACGGTATATTCCCATGGTATGGGTGACCAGTTTGTCCATAAACCCCCTGTCATGGGTGATGATCATCATTTCACGGGGCCAGTTCGTCAAAAAACGTTCAACCCAACGGATGGAGGTTATGTCGAGGTAGTTGGTAGGTTCATCTAAAAGTAATAAATCAGGTTCGGAAACCAGCACTTTGGCGAGGTTCAGGCGAATCTGAAATCCCCCGGAAAAATCAGACGGATGGCATTGCATATCGTCTTTGTTGAAACCCAGGCCCGTTAAAACCTTTTCAACCTTCCAGTAATGGTCCCGTTCCTGTGCTATCAATCCGGTCATTCCCTCTTTGAGGACCGTATCTTTAGTAAAATTAAGGTCCTGCCGAACGTAACCGATACGGTAATGTTTGGGGATGTTTATGATTCCGGCATCTTGAGAGTCTTCTCCGATAATAATTCGAAAAAGGGTTGTTTTTCCGTGTCCGTTGAGGCCGACGAGTCCAATCCGCTCCTTTGGATTGAGTTTAAAGCCAGCACCTTCAAAGAGGATTTGAGAGCCAAAGCTTTTGTGAAGATTTTCAACGCTGATCAATGTTTATAGCCTCTTTTTGAATGTCTCAAGTGCTTTTTGGAGCATCTGCCGTATCATGACCTCTTTATCTCCTTGGGTAAGTCTGATGTAATCATGATATTCAGGATTTGACTCCTCTAACTCCGGAGGTTTTTCTCTGCATTTTATTCTTATGGTTTCAAAATTCTTCACCAGTTCAATTAAACTGAATTTCTTTCCTTCAAAGGCTTTGATCCATTCCAATCGCCACATCATTTCAAAGCGTACTTGATCCGCCAAAAATAGATGGATGTCAACAACCAACATTTGGTCACTGTTACCTAAGTCATGAAATTTGGGTGTTGTTCCAAAATCAAGGATGTTCATGATTAATTCATAATAAGCAACGGAACTAGGTTCACCCGGCTGTGCCAGGTAATACAGTACTTTGTCCGAAAGATCTGAAGGCCGGGTTTTCAAGCCATAGGTTTCCCCAAAGCGTTTTTGCCAAGGCCCAAATGCTTTTTGTTCCAGCGCTTTGGTTCGATATGATTGAAGATTAACAATTTTTGTCATAGTACACCACGTATCAGGGGTAGTTTGTTTCTCTATGAACTTTTTAAATGCAAATCTTTAAAATAGTTTCATTATTATTTCAATGTATTTTAGCTGAGTTGGAATGGATTTGTTTTAATGAATTAAATGCTTACCCTTTGTATAATTTGCAAAAAATGATCCTTGCCATCGCATAAAAAAAAATACAAGAATGCTTGACTCCATTAATCAATTGGTATATGGATTTTGCCCGATAATGGAAATACGGTCTATTTTGATACCGTTACTTAATCTTATTGTGAAAGGAGGCTTTTAAAATGGCTTTTATTCCTACTGTTGACGAAGAAAAATGTGAAGGTTGTGAGGAATGTGTAGATGTTTGTCCTGTTGAGGTATTTGAAATGCAGGATGATAAATCAGTACCGGTAAATGCTGATGAGTGTCTGGGTTGTGAAAGTTGTATTGAGGTTTGCGAAGCCGGCGCAATTACAGTTGAAGAGATATAATCAAGTTTTAAATGCATGTTCCCTGGTCCTCTTTCTTCACAAGGACCGGGGAACCACGCCTGCCACATGATTTCCGCCACAGATTTTTATTCCTTAAAAGAAAAAATTAAATAATGACCAGCTACTTGATTGTTACAACACCTTTGGGTCATATGGCGGTGATATACCGTGTAACGCCTTTTGCGGTCATTAAAATTTTACTCCCCAGCCAGGACAAAAAGAGCCTTGTTACCGCCGTTAAAGCTTTTGGCCGTCACCACACCGGTTTTCATAACAACGCCTTTAAGGTGAAAGAATCCATAATCGATTATTTCAAAGGAAAGCCCATATCCCTCCCTTGGGAATGGTTGGAAACGGGCGGCCTCACAAAACTTCAGAAATCTGTTCTTGTAAGTACCGCTGATATTCCATACGGTGGATTGAGATCGTATAGAGATATCGCAATGGCTGTTGGAAAACCCCGTGCCTATCGATTTGTGGGCACAACCTTAGCAAATAACCCTTTTCCTATCATGATACCCTGCCACAGGGTAATCCGAAGTGACGGTTCCTTTGGCCGGTTCGGCGGAGGATCGGACATGAAAAAAAAACTCATTGAGCTGGAAGCCACACATAGCTTGGCGCTGTAATAAACCAAAATTGAATTGATAATTCCGAAAAATAAGTTATCTGCTCAGACTGCCAAGTAGAAAGTTTCTGTTAAGGTTAATAACCAATTAATATTAAACAGATTTAATTGGAAATTCCTAATGCTTTGAGAATCCCAACAAAACTTGAACAGTTGTCTTAAACATGTTACTAACGATTAGTCATAATAATTCTAATCTTTTAAAGAATTGAAATGGCTTTGAACGTATTACCTATATTGAGGGATATAAAGCTTATATCAAACTTCCGATTTTCAATATGAAGAGTGTATGGATATTATCTAATTAAATTTATTTAAAAACAATGCCATCTTTCCAAATAAATCCTAAGCACGCTAACATTTATAAAGGTGACATTGTTGCTGGCTCTCTCCTTATCCCTGAAAGTCGTAAAATTGCTCGCCTCCTGTTAAACAGGGCCGATTCAGCCGCCTGGCATCAAACCGTCATCGTAAAAAATATCCTCCAAAAAAGAAGCCCTGCCGCCGCAAAACGTCAGGCGAGATTGATCAGAAATAGACTGGCACTCATGGGGCCTGAGCTATGGACAATGATAGATAAGGGTTCCTCAGATATTGTTACACAAGCTCTTCTCGCTGCCGCTATAAAACACAGCCGATTTCTCGGCGATTTTATGGATAAAATTATCCGTGAGCACTGGCGAACGTTTAAACCAAAAATATCAAACAAAGACTGGGAAACCCTTTTTGAGACCTGTGCTCAAATAGAACCTGCTATTTTGGAATGGTCCCAAACAACAATGGCTAAACTAAGGCAAGTCATTTTCAGAATATTAGCTGAAGCAAAATACATTGATGGAACCAGATCTCTTAAATTGCTGCCTGTCTCAATTGTCCCCGAAGTGCGTCAATATCTTAAGAAACACCAAGAAAATTATGTGTTGCGATGCATGGAAGTTACAACTTAGCAGAGGATGAGCCATGGCTTCATTTAAAGCCCGTTTGAATAAGATTATCGACCGCATTACCTCTGAAGATTTCCTTGAGAATAAGGGGTTGGGCAACGAAATCGGATTTTACATTTTTGATTATCCACCTGAAAAAGAATTGGAAATACGGGAGCATATTGAATTTATATTAGAATACATAAAAAAGAAGAAACCGATATTACCGGTAAAACATATCAACCTATTTAAACTGATTGTTGAATATTTAAAGAATCGTAAACTCCTTGATCGCGCTCTTCAGATCCAGAATAAAAAAGGCGATTATGAACTCCTCAAGGCGCTGAAGGCCCCCTTGGGTGCGGACAAGGTGGCCAAAGCATTCATAGAAGAAGCGGACCCGGAAAACCATGATCTTGTCATCATATCCGGAGTCGGAAACGCATGGCCTTTGCTTCGAAGCCATAACCTTTTGAATAATTTGCATTCACCAATGGGAGGCACCCCATTGGTTATGTTTTATCCGGGAGTTTATACCGGCCAGGATCTAACATTGTTTGGGCGATTAAACGGCAAAAATTACTACCGTGCATTTCAGCTGGTACCATAATTTGCCAGGAGGGTACTAAAAATGCAGATCAACGATATTTTTGTAAAAAACATTTGTAGGCCAATCAAGGGCGTGGTTATGGCCGACCAGCAAACCGAAGCTGTTGTTTGGCAGGAATTAGACGAATATGTCGTAACCAGGGAACTGAGCCAGCATTTTAGAAGATATTTAAACGCATACTTATCTGCTATTGATTCTCCAAAAGATCATGACATTACCGGACGCATGGGGGTTTGGGTTTCCGGATTCTTCGGCTCCGGAAAATCCCATTTTATAAAAATTCTTTCCTATCTGGTGGGCAACAGACTCGCTCACGAACCTGAAACAAAATCAGAAAAGCACGCGATCGATTTTTTTGCCGATAAAATTGAGGACCCCATGCTTTTGGCCGACCTGAAACGGGCCGGCCAGAGAGATACGGATATAATTTTGTTTAATATTGACAGCCGCGCCGATAGCAGTGATGGCAGAACAGCCGTACTTTCGGTTTTCTGGCGGGTTTTTAATGAGATGCAGGGCTTTTGCGTAGATTCGCTTCAATTGGCGGAAATCGAGCATTACCTTGTCAGAAAAGAAAAATATCAAGATTTTTGCCAGGCTTTTCAAAATATATACGGATCTTCCTGGGAAAAAGAGCGAGATGCTTATACTCTTTTGAAGAATGAGATCGTTGAAGCCCTTTCCAAAACCCTGATTACAAAGGAGCAGGTCACTGAAGAATGGTTCGAGAATATTGAAAAGAACTTTAATCTAACCGTGGATGGTTTTGCAAACCGCGTTAAGGAATATCTGGACTCAAAAGGCCCGGACCACCGGATTGTTTTTTTAGTGGATGAGGTGGGTCAGTTTATTGGTGATGATGCGCATTTGATGTTGAACCTTCAGACCATTGTTGAGGATCTGGGCCGGATTTGTCAAGGCCGGGCATGGGTGCTGGTAACTTCACAAGAGGACATCGATAGAGTTCTTGGTGATTTGAAAGCAGCAAAAGCCAATGATTTTTCAAAAATTCAGGGACGATTTAACACGCGGATTTCTTTGTCCAGCTCCAATACCGACGAGGTCATTCAGAGACGACTTCTTGAGAAACAGGATATGGCAAAATCCGAGCTGATCGGGCTTTTCAATGAAAAAGGTGATATTCTGAAAAATCAGCTCAGTTTTACCCAGGATAGTACCACTTTAAAAAATTATAAAGATCCTGATGAGTTTGCAGACAATTATCCTTTTGCGCCTTACCATTTTCAACTGGTTCAAAAAATATTCGAATCCATCCGTAAAGCCGGTGCTACAGGAGTTCATTTGAGCAGGGGGGAGCGTTCCATGCTCGATGCATTTCAAAGTGCGGCCATCAATGTTTCCAATAAACCCATCGGCGCACTGGTTCCCCTTCATGAGTTTTATCCCTGTATAGAAAGCTTTCTGGATACCTATGTAAAACGAAGCATTGACCAGGCCGGAGACAATCCCGGATTAGAAAAACCTTTTGATATTCAAACACTCCAAACTCTTTTTCTCATTCGTTACGTGGATATCATTAAACCTAATGTAGATAACCTGGTCACCCTGCGAATCGATGAAGTGGATACCGACCGAATAAAACTCAAGCAAGCCATCGAGGAATCTTTAATCCGCCTGGAAAAAGAGAACCTGATCAGCCGAAACGGAGATCTGTATTTCTTTTTGACCAATGAAGAACAGGAGGTTTCCAGGGAAATTAAAGGTATGGATATTTCTCCCGGGAAAGAGACAGATCTTGTAGCCGAAATATTATTCGAGGAAATTTTAAAATCAAAAACCAAGCATCGGTATGAGCCATACAAAAAAGATTATCCGATCAACCGCATATGTGACGGCAAACCATTCAAAAGCAAAGGTGATTATGATCTGGCTGTTGAATTCATCACCCCGCTTCATGATGAGTACAGTCTGTTCGGCGATCAAAAGTGCATTATGCACAGCGCCTCATTTGACCACCATGCAATTATCAAGCTTCCGGACCACAAACAGCTTGGACAGGAAATACGGAAATATCTGCAAACGGAAAAGTATATTCGCCTGAAAAGTGATGCCGCCGCTTCGGATACGTTAAAGCGTATCTTAAGAGACCATGCGGATGAAAACAGGCAAAGAAAAAAACGGATAGTCGGCATTCTGGATGAATTGGCCTCGGATGCAAATTATTATGCACTTATGAAAAAACAGGAAATCAAGGCCGCTAAAACTGCTCCGGCGGTTAACGATGTTTTGGATTATCTGGTATTAAATATTTTCAGCAAATTCAGTTTCCTTACGTCACTGAATGAAAATCCCCAAAACGAAATCAAACAGATTTTGCTTGCCGATGATGTCGGACAAGAGCAAATGCGCATGGATTTTGAAAAATCGGAACCACAGGATATTAAAGAAATCCGAACACATATTAACCTGCTGGCCGGCAAAAGCCATCCCGTTATTCTGGGAGATATTGTTTCACATTTTTCCAAAAGGCCATACGGCTGGCCGGAGTGGGAAATCGTTATTCGGATTGCAAAACTGTTTATGGCCGGTGTCATCAGTTTGGTTGTAGACGCTGAAAAAATCGATCCCAAAGCGGCCATAGATCCGCTCACCAAAACACCCAAATGGAAGACCGTTAAAATTATCAAGCGAAAGATAACCGGAAAAGCGGAGCTTCAAAAAGCCCAAAACCTGAGCAAGGAATTATTCGGCATCATTGGGCCGGACACACAGGATAAACTTACCGGGTTTATTAAAACTGGTCTGAAAAATTGGAAGAAAGATCTGGATAATTATCGCATCTTCGCAAATACAGGGAACTATCCCGGTAAAAAAGAAATTAAAGATAGCCTGTCGGTTATTAATAAACTGCTTTCAATTCATGATGAATTCGAATTTATCAAAGCTTTTATCGATAATAAAGACAATCTGTTGGATGCCTGTGGCGATTATCAGGATTTGAATGACTTTCATACCAGCCAGATACAGACATGGGATGAATTGCTTAAAGCCAAGACCGAGTTTGACCCTAACCAAGCCGACCTGGAAAAGGACCCGGAGGCCGCCAAACGATTAAAAAGAATGAATGAAATATTATCATCTCCGGCCCCATACGCTATGCTTAAAGAGGTCAATAGCCTGATTGCCGGAGTTAAAACTGTAAACGATGAACTGGTCGATAAAAGGAGCTCCTCGGCGACAAGTGAAATTGATAAAATCATAGTTAGCGTTAAAAATCTTCTGGATGAAAAACACGTAGAAGACGAATTGAGGAACAAAGCTCTTTATCCTCTTCAGGAAATAAAAAAGAAAATTCAGTCGGATTTTAGTATTCCTCATATTGCTTATCGGGTGAATCAAGCAAAAGAGCAGTATGAAGAAATCATAGAGCTTGTCGAGGAATCAAAACCGGGTCCTGAAACAAAATTAGTTCAGACTATAAGCCCTTCGACTCTAATACCAAAAACATACCTGGAGAATGAGCAGGATGTGGATAAATTCCTCTCCATGTTCAGGGAAACCCTTATCACCGCACTGAAAAGCGATAAAAAGATTCGTATTGTGTGAACGCGCCATTTAAATATTTTGACAGGAGTAGGAGCGGTTTCAACCGCGATCGGAAATTCGCGACTAAAAATTAAGTGAAACGGATGAACACGGCTAAAATTAAAGCATACGCCCAACAGGCAAGAAGAGACTTTATACAGGCGGTAACGGAAAAAGCCCATATGCTCGGCCTGTCAAAAGAAAAAATTGAATCCGCAGAGGTCAAAGGGGATTATGCAATAATCGACGGTCGACCCTTTCCTAAAACAATAGAAAAACCCCGCCAAAGCCTCATAAAGAGCATTCAACAAGACGGGTTCGAACAGGTGATGCGGTCTGTTGCCTATACCTGGTTTAACCGATTTGTGGCCCTTCGGTATATGGAACTTCACGATTATCTGGATCATGGATATCGGGCATTGAGTAATCGCAATGGTTCAGAAGTTCCGGAAATTCTCGAACATGCAGGAGATCTGAACTTTCCCGGCCTGAATAAAGACAATGTCGTGGAATTACGACTGGCCGGTGACAAAGAAAATGAGTTGTACCGCCTTTTGATTTTTGCCCAATGTGATGCATTGCACAGGTCCCTGCCGTTTCTATTTGAAAAAATAAACCATGAGACAGAGTTGCTTTTGCCGGACAACCTTTTGCATTCCAATTCACCGATCCGAAAACTGGTCAAAGATATCGATGATGCTGACTGGGAAAACGTAGAGATTATTGGTTGGATTTATCAGTTTTACATTTCCGAAAAAAAAGATGAAGTCATCGGCAAAGTGGTTAAAAGCGAAGATATCCCGGCCGCCACCCAACTATTTACGCCCAACTGGATCGTTAAATACATGGTTCAGAACACTCTGGGACGTCAGTGGTTAGCTACTTATCCCGAATCATCCCTTCGGGACAAGATGGAGTATTACATTGAACCAGCGGAACAGGCAGAGGAGGTTCAAAAACAACTTGTGGAAATCACCCCGGAAAGCATTGATCCGGAAAAGCTCACTTTTCTTGATCCGGCCTGCGGTTCAGGCCACATATTAGTGGAAGCTTATAATCTGTTTAAAGCGATCTATCAGGAACGTGGCTACCGTAAACGTGATATTCCGGGACTTATTTTGGAAAAGAATTTATACGGACTTGAAATTTGCGATCGCGCGGCTCAACTCGCGGGCTTTGTTTTAATGATGAAAGCACGTGCGGATGACCGCAGAATACTAAATGGCAATCCGCCGAAATTGAGCCTGAGGGCCATTCAAAGCAGTGAACATATCGATGCCGAATCATTGGCTAAAATCTTGTTAAAGGAAAAAGTGATTCGGTTTAAAGATGATGATAAGCTGTTCCCGGATTTAGAACCGCAGCGGGTTTTGACCGTTACTCGGAAAACCGAAGTAAGCCGGGTAGACATTGTTGGTTTGCTTGAAATATTTAAGCAAGCGAAAACTTTTGGATCCTTAATCACAGTATCGGAAAATATCGTTGAAAAACTGGTGGCATTAAAGAGTCTGGTGGATGAGAAGTTAAAGAAAGGGGATTTGTTTGAACGGGAAGTGGCGAAGAAGTTGAGGCCTTTTGTGAAGCAGGCAATGATATTGGCAAGGAAGTATGACTGCGTGGTGACAAATCCGCCATATATGGGCGGCAAAGGAATGAATCTGGCGCTGAAGGATTTCCTTAAGTATAATTACACCGAGGTGAAGTCGGATCTGTTCTCCGCTTTTATTGTGCGAAATACCAAGCTGGCTCAACCCAAAGGTCAGCTTGGGTATATGTCTCCTTTTGTGTGGATGTTCATATCGTCCTATGAAAAGCTCAGAAGCTTTCTGATCGATCAGAAAACCATTACTTCGCTGGTCCAGCTTGAGTATTCTGGCTTTGATGGTGCGACGGTTCCGATCTGCACCTTTACTGTCGAAAACGCTCACCATCCAAACTCCAAGGGTGGTTATGTGCGATTATCTGATTTCCGGGGTTCCGAAAATCAAGGCCCAAAAACGCTGGAAGCCATTGAAAACCCAAACTGTAGCTGGTTCTTCCTTGCCGCTGCCGCCGACTTCAAGAAAATCCCCGGCAGCCCGATTGCATATTGGTTGCCCAAAAATATTACTGATTTGTTTAATGAAAAACCTTCTTTGGCCGAGTCCTGCAAACTATTTAAAGGGCTTTCTACCGGTGAAAATGATAAATATATTCGATATTGGTATGAAATTGATTACAAAGAGATCTTTTTTGACTGTAAGGCATCTGATTTCTCAAGAAGTGACACGAGACGATGGTATCCTTGCAACAAAGGTGGGCCTTTCAGAAAGTGGTTCGGAAATAAAGATTCAGTGATTGACTGGAAAAACGACGGAAGGAAATTACGCTCTATGATGCCCAAATCGGTTATTCGAAGCCCTAAAAATTACTTTAAGCCTTGTATTTCATGGTCTAAGGTGACGAGCAGTGCATTTTCAATGCGCTATTTTGATAGCGGTTTTGTGCCTCTGGATTCATCGTCATCGTTAATCGCAAACAATGATATGCTCTCAAAACTGGCTCTTACAAATTCCAAACCATTCTCAAAGCTCCTCGCAGAAACATCAGCTACTCTAAATTTCGAAATAGCTCAAATTGGCAGGATGCCGGATCTATCTACTCAGTTAGCAAACAAAATCGCAACTCGACTTGTTGCCTTCCATAAAGAAGATTGGATAACTAAAGAAAATGACTGGGACTTTTCCAATCTTTTTCTCTTGCAAACCAAGTTCGACCAGCCGACTCTTAAGGCGACCTACGCTACCCTCCGCACCCACTGGGGCGAAATGACCCTGGAAATGCAGCGTCTGGAGGAAGAGAACAACCGCATCTTCATCAACGCCTACGGCCTGCGGGATGAACTGACGCCGGATGTGCCGCTTTCCGAGATTACTCTGACCTGCAACCCGCATTATCGCTACGGCGGTAACAAAACAGGGAAAGAACTGGAATCCCTGCTGCTGGCCGATACCATCAAGGAGCTGATTTCCTATGCCATCGGCTGCATGATGGGCCGATACAGCTTGGATGAACCTGGATTGATTTATGCTCATAGCAGCAATGAGGGCTTTGATTCATCACGGTACAAGACTTTTCCTGCTGATGATGATGGAATTATTCCAGTCATGGATTTAGACTGGTTTCCCGATGATGCGCCCAATCGGTTCGCCGAATTTCTAAAAGTTGCCTGGCCACCAGAAACTTTGGAAGAAAACCTAAAATTTGTGGCCAACAGCATTAAGCCTAAACGTGGTGAAACGCCGACTGACACTATTCGCAGATACTTGTGTACAAGCTTTTTTAAGGACCATCTAAAAACCTATAAGAAAAGGCCTATCTATTGGCTGTTTTCCAGCGGCAACCACAAGGCATTTGAATGTCTGGTTTATTTGCATAGATACAACGAATCAACACTTTCAAGAATGCGCAGCTCTTATGTCACACCGCTTCAGGGCAAATTCAACGCCCGGATCGATTATCTTCGCAATGAGATTGAAGCGTTATCAACAGCCTCAACTCAAAAAAAGCTTCAAAAAGAACTCGATCTTTTAAAGAAAAAACAGACCGAACTCTCAGCTTTCGATGATGAACTGAGACATTATGCAGACAAACGTATCACCTTGGATTTAGATGATGGGGTTAAAGTCAATTATGGAAAATTTGGAAACCTGTTAGCAGAAAAGAAAACTGTAACCGGCAAAAAATAATGTAGGAGCGGTTTTAACCGCGACTTGTTGTAGCAAATCACCAACAAATGTAAATTTACCCACATACGATCGGGGTTAAAACCCCTCCTACAAACATAATGGCTACCAATACCAGTGTAGGAGCGGTTTTAACCGCGACCAAACGTATCATGTATAGGGATAGATGAATTCAATGGTATCATCATGTCGGGGTTAAAACCCCTCCTACAGAAATAAAATTGTTGCAGGTTATGTTTACATGAACAAAAACAAACGTCCAGGCCACAAAGCATTGCGCAAAGGTCGATGGTCCCAACCAAACCGTATCTATCTTGTGACTACGGTAACCCATGCCCGCCGGCCCTTTTTTAACGATCTGTTTTTTGGTCGGCTGGTTGTAAAGGAAATGCGTCGATTGGAATCTGACGGCATTGCAAACTCTCTGGCGTGGGTGCTGATGCCCGACCACCTT